>JANLWF010000233.1:0-4668 GCA_031364385.1 Methylotenera sp. | reverse complement strand
GGGCGATATTTCACATCCACACCATAAGCCGAGGTATCTTGCGAGATGACTAAAATCTCGCTAACCCCTGCGTTAACAAGGTTTTCTGCCTCATTCATCACCTCCCCAATCGGGCGGCTGACTAAATCGCCGCGCATGGATGGAATAATACAGAAGCTGCAACGGTGGTTGCAGCCTTCGGATATTTTTAAATAGGCATAATGGCTAGGCGTTAAGCGGACACCTTGTGGCGGAACAAGGTCTATAAATGGCTCGTGCAATTTGGGTAAATTGGCGTGTACGGCGGTCATCACCTCTTCTAATGCATGTGGGCCAGTCACCGCCAGCACGCTAGGGTGCGCGTTAATCACCACATCTTTTTTTGCGCCTAAACAGCCAGTCACAATCACTTTGCCATTTTTTTGTAGCGCTTCGCCAATTGCGTCGAGCGATTCTTGCACGGCGGAATCGATAAAGCCGCAGGTGTTGACGACGACTAAATCGGCACCTTCGTAACTGCTGCTAATTTCGTAGCCCTCGGCACGTAATTGCGTGAGAATGCGCTCTGCATCGCTGCCTGCTTTGGGGCAGCCGAGCGAGACGAAGCCGACTTTTGGGGTTGTGCTTTTTGTTGCTGTCATCGTTGTCATAATAAACCTAAAAACTTAAAAAATACTTACATCTAAAAATGCTTAGCCACAGAGCGCACAGAGTACAAAGAGAAAAACTAAAAACGTTTAATGCAAGAAATAGCCCGTAAGCCATATCGACGCAACGCCGCATAAAATAAGGCTTAGCTGCGAGATGGTGGCGCGTAATTCGGTGCGTTTATGTAAGCTAGGGATTAAATCTGCCACTGCCACGTAAAGCATGCTAGATGCGGCTAAGCCCAATATGGTGGGCACCCAGTTTTGCACATGTTGCAGTGCAAAATAGGCGATTACGCCGCCAACAACGGTAGCGAAGCTCGACACCAAGTTAAATATAAACGCTTGTTTTTTGCTGTATCCAGAGTGCAGCAAAATTAAAAAATCGCCAACTTCTTGCGGAATTTCGTGGGCGATGATGGCGATTGAAGTCACGATGCCAACTTTTACATCCACCATAAATGCGGACGCGATTAAAATGCCATCGACAAAATTATGAAAAGTGTCACCTATCATCACCATCATGCCACTTCTGCCGTGGTCGTGATTATGTGAATGATTATGCGGCGATTTAATGATTGAATTAGATGAATCCAATATTGCTGTAGAAGCCGCTCTGTACTTGGTATTTAAAATAGGTGTCTGCAGGGCATCCTTTTTAACAACAGGCTGAATATCAGGACATTCTTCCTCGGTATGAATAGCGTGCACTTCGCAGTGATCACCATGACAATGCCGCCAAATGACCAATTTTTCTAAGGCAAAAAAGAGTAAAATGCCGAACAAAACTGTCGCTGTCATCTGCTGCACGTCGCTACCAGCCTCATTTGCAGCATTAATTGCCTCTGGCAGAATCTCGAGAAAAACCGCGCCCAGCATCGCGCCTATGGCGTAACTAATCAACATGGGCACGCCAGAGACGCGTGCGTTGAGCGCTACCAAGGCTGCACCAGCCACGCTAAGTGTGCCACCGATGAGGCTAAATAGGATAATCCAAACTAGAATGGGGAAATCAGGGATTGTCATAAAATTTTAAAAATTGGTGAATTGCCATTATAACTTAAGGCTACTGTTTTAATTGACATTGCGGGCTCGACCCGCAATCTTATGAGTGTTTTAGCAGATTCTGACTGGCGTCAGAATGACAGAAGTTATTGCAGCCATATTAGTGTCGCCATGCGGCCAGTTTCACCATCGCGACGAAATGAAAAAAAGCGTTTTTCATCAGTAAAAGTGCACCAAGGTTCATTTTCTTGGCCACCACCGTAAATTTTGGTCACGCTTAGATTGTTCAAGCGCTGTGTGGCAATTTTGTAAATGTCGCACAGCCACTTGTCGCCATGCGGTTTAAACGCTAATTCTGCTTGCGCGTCTTTTGCAATAAATTGCGTACGCACTTCTGCGCCCACTTCAAACGCATTCGGGCCAATTGCTGGGCCTAGCCAAGCCATCATTTGGTTTGAATCCACTGGCAATTTGGCAATTGTCGCTTCTATCACGCCATCGCACAAACTGCGCCAACCAGCATGGATACTAGCAATGGCCGTGCCTGCGGTATCACAAACTAAAATCGGTAAGCAATCCGCTGTCATGGTCACGCATACTACATTTTTGCGCGTGCTATAGCTGGCATCGGCGTCTGGCACACAATCGGTGTTTGCCGCATCAACCACGTTAATACCGTGCACTTGATTGAGCCAAACGGGCTCGCTGGGCAAAAACTGGCTGAGTAGTTGGCGATTATGCACGATGTGTATTGGATTGTCCTTAACGTGGCTGCCAAGGTTTAGGCTGTCGTACGGCGCAAGACTGATGCCGTCTGCGCGCGTGGTTTGCAGGGCTTTTACGTTGGAGGGGGCAGGCCAATTGGGAATGATGAAATTGCTGATATTTAACATGGAATCTCCGCACGACCCTCTTTCCCTTGATAGGAGAGAATTAGAGAGAAGGTGACAACTATATCTTTAAAGCTAACCCTTTCCCCAGCCTTCTCCCCCAAGGGGCGAGGGAGTAAATTTTCGAATATTCTAAGCATCTTCTAAATCGTCATCCTCCTCTAAATCGCCATCGTCCCAATCGTCATCATCTAAATCGTCACCCTCACCCACATACAAGCCAAAATCATACGCTTCACCTTGATCAATAGGCGCATCTTCATGGCGCATGGCTTCTAGCAAGACTTTCATGTCATCGGCCAGCTCAATTTGCCATTCCATAAACTCTTCAGTTTTAGGGTGAATCAAGCCGAGCTTCACCGCGTGCAAAGCTTGGCGATTAAAGCCAGTAACCGCGTCGCGCAAGGTTTGCGTCATTAATTTATGTGGGATAATATTACCGATGCCGTAAACTGGGTCGCCCAAAATTGGGGCTTTTAAAAACTGCATGTGCACGCGAATCTGGTGCGTGCGGCCTGTTTCTAGCTGGCAGCGCACATAAGTATTAGTGCCAAAGCGCTCCAGCACCTCATAGTGTGTGACGGCGGGCTTTCCCGTGCGCGAGATAGCCATTTTTGTGCGTGCATGGCTGTGGCGTCCAATCGGCTGATTAATCGTGCCATTACGCCAAATAATGCTCCACACAATGGCGCGGTATTCGCGCTTAACTGTGCGCGCTTGCAGTTGCCGCACCAGACTAGTCTGCGCTTCTAGCGTTTTGGCGACGACAAGCAAGCCGCTAGTATCTTTATCTAGCCGATGCACAATGCCTGCGCGCGGCACGTCAGCTAATTGTGGTGCGTGGTACAGCAAAGCATTCAACAGCGTGCCGCTCCAATTGCCTGCCGCGGGGTGCACCACCAAGCCAGCGGGCTTATTCAGCACTAAAATCGTGTCGTCTTCATAAATAATATCGAGTGGGATATTTTCTGGTAAAAAAGCGTTCTCTTGCGGGTTCGCTTGCGCAACTACACTCACCTGCTCGCCGCCCCACACCTTGGTCTTAGCGGTGGTAGCCTTGTTATCCAAGGTCACCAACCCTGCTTTAATCCACGTTTGCAAGCGCGAGCGCGAGTGTTGCGGCAACATTTGTTGCAAAGCAATATCCAAACGCTCGCCGCCCAAGTTCATGGGGATGCTCAGCATTATTTCTGCTTTTAATTGTGGAGTAATGTTTGTCTTATCTTGCATACGTTATAATGTTGCCAATATTGATAGTTAGGTTGTCATCTTGAAAAATACCGCGAACCGTATTACTGCCCCTATTTTACAGCTTTTATCCATTGCCCTTTTAGCTTTATTTGTGCAAGGTTGCGCCATTTTTGGCGACCCCACCGAATTAGATGACACTAAAGGCTGGCAAGCTGAGCGTATTTACCAAGCGGGCGAAGAAAAAATGATCGACAAAGATTATGATAAAGCCATTGGTTATTTTCAAAAATTAGAGTCGCGCTTTCCGCATGGCGTGTATGCCACGCAGGCGCAATTAGAAATTGCTTACGCTTACTATAAAAAATCTGATCCCGTATCCACCGTGGCAGCGGCAGATCGTTTCATCAAGCTGCACCCAAATCACCCTAATGTAGATTACGCCTATTATTTAAAAGGCCTAGCCAGCTTTAACGAGCGCGGACTTGTAGAAAAATACTCTGGACAAGAAATCAGTGATCGCGACCCAAAGGCGCTTAAACTCTCATTTGCAGCACTTAAAGAGCTGACCGAGCGTTACCCAAAAAGCCGCTATTTTAAAGATGCCACGCAACGCATGGTTTACCTCGTCAATGCGCTTTCGCAACACGAAATGCACGTAGCGCGCTACTACATGAAGCGCCAAGCCTATTTAGCCGCGCTTAATCGCGCAAAATACGTGCTGGAATACTATCCAAACTCTACCGCGGTAGAAGAAGCCTTGGTGATTAGCATTAGCGCCTACGATTATATGGGCCTGACCGATTTAAAAGACGACACCCTGCGCGTACTTAAAACCAACTACCCCAATAACCCCATGCTGGCGGGCAAAAGTGGCGAGGATGAACGCATTTGGTGGAAGTTTTGGGAAAGCTTGTATTAAAATTTGATTGAAAATTGATGGCTGCACGTTTTAAATT
>JANLWF010000189.1:0-5465 GCA_031364385.1 Methylotenera sp. | reverse complement strand
TCCTCACCGAGCGCATCGAAGAAACCATTTCTGGCTATGCAGCTTCTACCGTCATCAACATTTACGGCAACGATTTAGATGCATTAGACCGCGACGCACAAAAAATCGCAACTGTCGTTAATAGTACAAAAGGCGCAACAGACGTACTGGTACAATCACCACCTGGCACGCCGCAAGTGGTGATTCGACTACGCCCTGACGCGCTTGCTAAATGGGGCTTACAAGCCGTTGACGTTCTAGACACGATCCGTGCCGCTAATGAAAGTTTACCAGTTTCACAAGTGTATTTTGGTAGCCGCGTGGTGGGTTTAAGCGTTGTTTTAGCGGATGATGCACGCGATGATATTGGAGACATTGGCAATATTCCGCTGTTCAATCCAGAGGGAAAATTACTGCATTTGAAAGATATTGCCTTTATTACACAAGAAAATGGCCGCTCAAAAATTCTACACTCAGGTGCAAAACGCATTCAAACCATCACTGCTAATGTACAAGGTCGAGATGTGAGCAGCTTTAACAATGAAGTTAAAAAACGCGTTAAACAAGACATTAATCTTAATAACGGCAATTATTTGGAATTTACGGGCGAGGCCGAAGCTAATGCGCAATCGCGCGAAGATTTAATTGTGCATTCACTGCTGGCTGGCATGGCGATATTTTTGATGCTGTACATCGCATTTGGCAGATTGCGTAACCTGCTACTTACCTTTGCTAACCTGCCCTTTGCGCTCATCGGCGGCGTGCTGGCAGCCTTGTTTACTGGCGGTTGGATATCGCTTGGCTCACTGGTTGGATTTGTAACGCTATTCGGCATCACACTTCGCAATTCCATCATGATGGTCTCGCATTTTCAGCATTTAATCGATGAAGAAAATTGCGTATGGAACCTAGAAACCTGCATTCGTGGCGCTACAGAACGCCTGCCTTCCATCCTCATGACCGCCCTAGTTACCGCACTAGGCTTGCTTCCACTCGCTTTGGGTAGCAATCAACCTGGCCGTGAGATTGAAGGTCCAATGGCGACGATTATTGTCGGTGGCTTAGTCACCTCGACCATTTTGAATTTGATGATTTTGCCAACAATTATGTTGCACTTTGGCAGGTTTGAAAAGCGACCAGAAATATAACCTAATCGTATTTAATGTACTTAAACCTTGCGTCTTCATTCGGCGTGCCTTCTAATGCACTTTTTGTGCCGTCCGCTCTCACCTCCAAAGCGGGCTGCCAGCCAATAACTTGCTCAATCTTGGTGGCTAATTCAAAGTCTTTATCGGTGATACCTTTGGCGTCATGTGTCATCAGCTTTACAATCACAAATGCATAAGAAACAGTTAAATCGGGATGGTGCCAAGCCGCCTCAGCCAAGTGCCCTACTGTATTCACCACCATTAGCGTGGCTTTCCAGCCGCTGGTTTTATACTTGCGGCGTATCCAGCCACTTTCTAACACCCAATGCGGCAGTTCACTTTCAAGCCGCGCAATGGTTTCGCTTTCTGAATAAACTTTAGCATTAGAACTTGTCATTGCTTACCCCCATTAGCTACATTAGTGAACAGAAGAGCCAATCTTAGTTAAGTTAAGCTCATCAGCGCTGTCTAAAAATTGCTCATAATCAGTTTTTTTAATAATCCAAGATGAAAATGCTTTGTCTAGCGCAAAATCACCAAACTCTTGGTCCACTAATCCAGACTTGGTGATCGTCTTAAGCTCAAGTTTGCTCGCGTCTGGTTTATCTGATTTAATCAAAATAAGATGCTGAGCATCCAATTTTTGCGCCAACCAAGCCGCAATGCTATCAGAAGTCACATCCCAACTTTGCGGTATTGTGTCATCGGCTAACACCATGTGGCTTGGTAGCCAAACAATGCCACGATGCTGCCAAGTGCGCTCATCTATCTCGCACTCAGTTCGGGCGGTGGCTAATGCTGGGTTCATATTGGCCAACATAATACCGAACTGATCCATTGCTAACACCGCTAACTTGTGCGCGCAGGCATCGCTAATTTTTGAAATTTTTTGCGCATCGCGCACCGCATTGGCGAATAAGCCACCACCAGGCACGATGATTATTTTGCCATCACCATGCTTTGCCACTACTTCTAACCAACGTTCTAACTCTGGCGAGCCTAATAAGCTACCGCCAATTTTAACAACCCACATGGATTTTTCCTCAAAATTATATTCCGATGTGGCCATGACTTTCCCTTTCAACTCAGTAACTTAAGTTTAAAGTTTATTACTTTTTTATTTTTATATTTACCCTTAAATATGAGCGAATTTTTATTATTTTTTATACTTAAGAGGCTAATCATAGCCTCATAAAAAATTGCATTACAGTTATAAGTTTAGACGCTTTGTCTAATGTTTCATTATATTCTTTTTCTAATTCAGAATCCGCAACAATACCGCCCCCCGCATAAAAATTAATCTGATTTTTACAAACTACCGCAGTACGAATCGCAATATTCGTATCCATATCTCCATCAAATCCAATATAGCCGATTGCACCACAATATAAACCACGTCGATGTGGCTCTAGTTCCTCAATAATCTGCATAGCGCGTAACTTTGGTGCTCCAGTAATAGAGCCTCCTGGAAAGCAATTTCGCAACACATCAACTGCGCTTTTATTAGGTTTTAATTTGGCCACAATAATGCTAACAAGATGGTGCACATTAGCAAAACTTTGCAGTTGAAACAGTTTGCTCACTTTCACGCCCTCGCAACATTTGCTCAAGTCGTTTCGCATCAAATCCACTATCATCAGATTCTCCGCCCTATCTTTATCGCTCGTCAATAGTCTGTTTGAGTAATCCAAGTCAAGCTTGGCATCAGTAGAGCGTGGCTGCGTACCTTTAATGGGGCGGGTTTCCACGTGGTCGCCGTTAGTTTGAATGAAGCGCTCGGGCGAGTTTGAAAGCACTTGAAAGTATTCATTTTCATTCAAAGGCAAATTCATAAATGCCATAAATGGTGCAGGACTTATCTCGCGTAGTTTTTTGTATGCGTGCCAGCTATCTCCTGCAACTTCTGCGGCAAAACGTTGCGCAAGATTCACTTGGTAGCAATCGCCATTGATAATGTAAGCTTTAATTTTGGCGAAAGCTTGGGCGTATTGTGGCTGAGATAAATTAGAGGCAATAGGCGTTTTTACTTCAAAATGACTTAATTTATCTTCTAGAATAGATGCGCCAGAAGGCTTATTAAATAAGGCTTGTAGCCTATGCCAGTTTTCGTGCGTTTTTGTATCCATTCCATGCGAAACTAGATAACTGCGTTGCTCGCGATGATCCACCACAACCGCCCAATCGTAAATGCCCAACATCATCTGTGCTGTATCTATATCGTTTTGTGCGATGCTTGGCAGTTTTTCTATGCGCCGAGCTAAATCGTAGGCAAAATAACCCAAGGCTCCGCCTTTGAAAGGCAAATCTGCTTGAGGTGCGTGATACTGGCCAAGTATTTTTTTGAGTACTAAAAATGGGTCTTCACGCGAGGTTTCAGATTTTCCTTCTTGTGTAATCGTAGTGGTTTCGCCCTGTGTAACCAGCGTAATAAATGGTTCAGCAACAATTATATCGTAACGCCCATATTGGCTTCCAGGTTCACCTGTGGCCTGGTTGAGCATCTGCCCGCTGTCCAGCAGCATCGCCCAAGGTTGATGCGCGATGCGCTCAAAAAGCTGTGCACTGTCGTGATAATAGGTGAGTTCGTGTTTAAGCATATTGCCTTACCAGCTGTTTTTTGCTAAAAGCGCCACCGCGAATGCGGGAAAACATACCTCTAAATCATGCGTACCAATTAAGATATGCCCTTTAAGCTGCATAGAGATTGGTTTATATGCACAATGTAGTGCATGTGCGATTTGCTGCACCAAAAAGCTGCCCGCGCCCGCGCCTATAATCATCATGTTTGGTTTCAAATGTTTTACTACGGCGGCACTAATTTGATTCATTTGTAAGGCTTTACAAGTTTTGGCTAAAGTTTTCCAAGCTTCAATTTTCTTACTTTCAACATCATGTCCAATCATGCGCGCCAAGCGCCGAGCGCTTTCCAACTCTGTTTTGCCTTTGCTGTCGGCAGTTTCTGCCATGTCATGTTCTGGCAAAAGTTCGCCCGTTAATCTATAAACATCTGCCATCGTGGCAAAATATTCTGCCGCTACATTAGCTTCTGCGCCTTCAAAAAACAGCTTTTGCGCCAGCGCCATCACTGGCGTGCGTACCACGCCTGTGTACACCAGCATATCTGCCTGCATACGACTGGCGTCTGACAAACCATTATCCGCCAGCTTACCCGCTTCAATGACGACAATATCCGTCGTTGTGCTGCCAATGTCGACAAATAATGCATCCTGCACTTGCATTGCTAGCGCGCTGGCACTGGCGTGCCAGTTGGTTGAGGCAATGTAAGGTGTGAGTGCAAAAACGCGCTCTAGTCCCACAAAACCACTGTCGGCGGCGTAAAACAATGTGTCTTTGCCCAGTAACTTTGTCGCTAAAGTGGAAATTGCGATGACACCCTCATGCCGATTTGCAAATAAGTCTACCAACTCACCTGTCATGGTCACTGCATGTAGTGCCTCTGCAGGCTCTACTTTAAAGATTTTCATGGCAACATTAATTGTTATTTCTAGTTGCTCCAAACCACGCCAAAGCTGACACGGCAGTTGTAACACCTGCAAAACCTCACCACTATCATTCAACAACGCCGCTTTTAAATGCGCGCCGCCAATATCCCAGCCGACTATCTTTTTAGATCTCGGCATTTTAGACATCAGTGTTTTAGACATGGATGTTCACAATATTTTGCTGTAATTTGGGCCATTTAAAATTGGGCTGGGTGAGTGTGTTAATAATCAACTCCGCTAGGTTAGCGCCTGTAGCTTCGCGCAACCCCGCGAAGCTCGTGGTTAAGCGCGGATTGATTTCAAGTGCGTAAACTGAGTGATTATTGACAATCACATCAATGCCCACATATCCCGCCAAACCTGGAATTGCGCTTGCAATTTTGTTGGCAAGCACCTCGAATGCTTGCCAATGCTCGCGCAACCCATTAATGATGCTGCCATTGTAGCTAAGTGCATGATTGTTAATCTCAATAAGCTGAGTGTTGCAGCTTAGCAGTTGCGCTTTTGCATTGTGAATCACACACGAAATGCTGGCTGGCACACCCATTTGGTAAGGCTGAATCACGTGCGTGAGCAGTTTATTGTGTTGCACCAGCCAATGCATTAAATTTTCTGCATCATCATAGCAAACAGTCTCTTCACAACCCGCGCCATCATTAGGTTTGGCGAGCCAACTGCTACCACTTTTAGGCCAGTTTTGATAAGTATAAGTTGGCAAAGTTAAAATATCAGCTTGCTTTAAAGCCAAATAAGTCGCTAATTTATCGCTGCTTACTTCAATAGATGCTAACCCGCAACCCAGTACCAGCTTGCCTTGCAGAGCCGCTATTTGGGT
>JANLWF010000183.1:0-6379 GCA_031364385.1 Methylotenera sp. | reverse complement strand
TCCCGACTTTACTGCTAGGGCCTTATACCGCAACAAGTGTTTTTAATTGCACCAAAAACAGCTATAGTCATTTATTTACCTAATTGGCAACACAATTGAATTTAAAGTTAAGGCTTAATCTCATTACCACTGGCTTGTTGCTGCTACTGATGCTAGCAGGCATTATGCTGAGCTTTAATAACGCCAGAATGAACACCTTGGCAGAAATCGCCTCTGCCGAGAAATCAACACTGACCTTATTCAATAGTGCGCTTATTGGGGCCGCGCCTGGCAATTCTAGGGCAGATAACGCCAAAATAAATAATTTAAGCGCCATTAAATTGCGCCAGCTTAGTCACATGCGGCACTTAAAAATTGAATTCATAGATAATAACAATCGCATACTTGATAGTAACCAATTAGCCAATGCCGACAAATTAAGCCACCCAGCACCCGTTTGGTTTGTACGTGTTTTAAACAACACCATGCCAAAATGGCAACCAACAGTGCGCGATTTTTATGTGCAAGATCAGCTACTAGGCAAGTTGGTGATTACGCCTGATCCGACCTATGAGTATGCAGAAATTTGGAAGCAAATGACCGAGTTATTGGTGTTGCTGGCACTGTTTTTTATCTGTGTAAATTTGATGATCGCATGGGCAATCACACAGGCGTTAAAGCCTACTGAATCTATTTTACAAACACTAAACGCACTCGAAAAAGGCGATTTAGCAGCACGATTACCACATTTTCAATTGCCAGAATTATCGCTGATTGGAAAGCAATTTAACCACATGATTGAAACACTGCAACACAGCATGTCGCAAAATCATAAGCTTGCACAGCAGCTTATTACCTTGCAAGAAGCGGAGCGCAAAAACTTGGCGCGAGATTTACACGATGAATTTGGGCAATGTCTCACCGCCATTAATACCGATGCAAACGTGATATTAAAATCCGCAAAAAGCAAGTACCCAGAGCTGCTTGATAGCGCCACTGCAATCACCAAATTATCACGTCACTTGGGTGATTTAGTCAGTGGCTTGTTGCAAAAACTTAGGCCTGGCGTATTAGATGAGCTGGGATTAATTGCTGCACTGAATGATTTGGTGGATACTTGGAAAAGCCGAAATGAGGCAATAAATTGCCATTTTTCAATTAAAGTGGTCGAAAATAATTTAACTGAAACCATTAATTTAGCCATATACCGCTTGGTGCAAGAAGCATTAACCAATATCTCTCGCCATGCAAACGCTTCTATTATCACCATCGAAATTGGTATCGAAAATCAGCACCAACAAACGGGTGTGATGGTAAAAATTAACGATAATGGCGTAGGTTTTAACCCTAATAATAGCGATGGCTTTGGTTTACCTGGTATGTGCGAGCGTGTAGAAGGGCTTGGTGGCACATTTAATATTGAAAGCCGCTTAAAATATGGCACGGCGCTCACTGCATGGGTGCCCATGACGCGATGATAATCAGCCCACTCATACGCATTATGTTGGTGGATGACCACGCCGTTGTGCGCGCTGGAATCAAGCGTTTGCTAGAACAAGAAAGCCGATTTACCGTGATAGCGGAAGCGGATAGTGGCGAGAGCGCCTACGTACTTTTTGGTGAGTTTTTGCCCGATATTTGCGTCATAGATATCTCCATGCCTGGCATGGGCGGCTTAGAAGCGATCAAAAAAATAATCGCGCGCTACCCTAGCGCAAAGTTATTAGTGCTTTCTATGCACGAAAATGCTGCCTTTGCCAACCAAGCAATTAAAGCGGGTGCTAAAGGTTATTTGGCTAAAAATGGCTTGGCAGAAGAGCTCATTAACGCATTAGAAAGCGTTATCAAAAACCAACTATACGTTAATGCCAATATTGCCAAAAAAATCGCTGTTGAATCACAGACCAAACAGCAAGATTTATTGCATCAGCTGACCGCCAGAGAATTTGAAATCTTTCGCATGTTGTGTGAGGGGGTAGAAATCAATCAAATTGCGCAGCTATTAAACATCAGCATCAAAACTGTCGCCAATTATCAAACTACCCTTAAACAAAAATTAGGCATTCACAACACGGTTGAAATGGTGCGACTAGCCATCCGTTGTGGGTTAATAGAAGGCTAAAAAACCTAAACTTATGTATTCTAAATGCTATTGAGCAATTGTTTTGGAGGTACGTTTAAATACGCACGAATCGCCCACCAAGCGGCCAGCGGGACTAGTATTAATGCGGCTAGCAGCGCACTTAGCGCGAGGCTCACATTAAATTGATACGGAATATCTAGCACAAAATAGCTTAGATAATAGGCCAAGCTACTGGCGACGATAATCGCCACCGTAGCCGCCACCGCGCCAATACAGGCGAATTCGGTGAGCATAGCGAGTGCGGCTTGCCTGCGTGATGCGCCTAATACGCGTAGCATGGCAGATTCTTTAATACGTGCCTCGCGCGTAGCCACCAGCGCGGCGTACAGCACCACCAAGCCCGCGATGATACAAAACGTAAACACAAAGCCAATCGCCAAGCTCATTTTTTGCATAATCTCGCGCACTTGGTTCATTAAACTGGCGACATCTATTACCGTAAAATTGGGAAATTTTTGCAGCAAAAGATTCAGTGCGTTATCTTGATTTTTAGGTAAATAAAATGCGATCATATAGCTGGCGGGGAATGTTGTTAATGTGTTGGGTGGCGTGACCGCAAAAAAGTTTGCGCGCATACTATCCCATTCCACTTTGCGAATACTGCTTACTGTAAGCGTAATTTTGCTGCCCGCAATGTCATAAGTCAGCTTGTCGCCGAGCTTTATATCCAGGGCTTTGGCGATGTCTTCTTCTAACGATAATAAAGGCGCGCCTGCTTCATCTGCGCGCCACCAGCGGCCTTGTA
Source organism: Methylotenera sp. (assembly GCA_031364385.1). GTDB lineage: Bacteria > Pseudomonadota > Gammaproteobacteria > Burkholderiales > Methylophilaceae > Methylotenera_A. Next base: position 3,512 of record JANLWF010000183.1, on the reverse strand, counting down.
GCAGCTTGTTATCTGCTTGCATGACAGTTGCACTTGATAGATTAAATTCACGCGCAACTAAGCGTTTGGAACGCTCATTTTCAAAAGAATCTGCTGTTAAGATTTGGCTGTTTTTAGCAATCAGACGCCCACGAATCATGGCAAACACTTGTGGTGATTGCACTCCAATATTCTTAATGAAATCTTTTACTTGCGGCACTTGCGCAGGCTGAATATTGATAATAAAGCGATTGGGCGCATCAACAGGCAGCGACGATTGCCAAGATTGCATCAAATCGTTTTTAGTCATCAGCAATAACATCAATACCATCACGCCTAGGCTAAAGCCGATAATTTGCGCAACCGTCAAACCCAAGCGCCGCTTGAGATTCGCCAGCCCAAGGCTCACGGCATTGTTACTGGTTTTTTGACTGATTTTGAATAACGCGTTAGACATTGCACAAGCCAACAAACCCGCCAGTAAACAGATGCTGAAAACACCCGCTAAGAACGCGCCTGCTAGCTGCAAGGTTTTCGCTAACCACAGTATTAATGTAGCAATCACCAGAGCGACTGGCAAATAATTCATCCAAATTTTACTAGGCTTTGCCTCTACATCGCTGCGTAAAATACGCATGGTCGGCACATTTTTGATGGCTTGAATATGTGGCCACATAATACTGAATAGAATCGCAAAACTCGTCACCATGCCGATTAATACAGGTAAATAATTCGGGGCTGGCAAGCTTTCTAAAAATAATCTGCCCGCGAAATACGCCAAAATAGTTTGCACTAAAAACCCCAGCGCGCAACCAAGTACCCCACCGATTAAGGCTAACAGCGCAGCTTGTTGTAGCATAATGTTTTGTATAGTGGCTTTACTTGCTCCAAAGCAACGCAACAGCGCAGCGGTTTCTAGGCTACGCGCTACAAACGGCGCGCTGGCTAACAGCATAGCAACTACCGACAACACCACACTCACCATCGCGCTTAGGCCGAGGAAAGTTTCAGCTTTATCCAGCGCGCTTTTAATTTCTGGGCGTGCGTTTTTAACGTCTTGCACACGCTCGCCACGCTGTAGTTGTGGTGTGATATTATCTGAAAACTGCTGTACGTTTTTCGGCTCGCCTGCCACCAATAATTGATATTTCACGCGGCTGCCAAATTGCAGCAGCTCGGTCGCAGCCACGTCTGCGCTATTCATCATCAAGCGCGGCGCAAAGCTAAACATGTCGCCACCGCGCGAAGGTTCGCGCGCTAAAATACCTGTGATTTTAAACCTGCTTGCACCTAACTCAAGGCCGTCACCAAGCTGTACATTAATCGCATTTGCTAATCTTGGTTCTATCCAAACTTCGCCTTTATTGGGGATTTTTTGTATGCTTTGGGCTGGCTTTTCTAAGCTGAATTGCACGCCTAAATCACCGCGTAACGGAAAACCTTTGCTTAAAGCTTTCACTTCTGCCAGCTGATTTTTTTCGCCATTAATCGCCATGCTAGAAAACTCTACAGTAGTGCTAGTTTGTAAACTATATTGCTTGGCAAGCGCATTATAGCTGCTTGATAGGGCATGGTCGCTAAGCACCACCAAATCGCCACCCAGCAATAAACCGCCTTCGCTATTCAAGTGTAGCGCAATGCGATTGGTGAAAAAATTCACCGCCGTGATGGAGGTCACCGCTAACACCAGCGCGAACACCAATACGCGCAAATACCCAGATTTATACTGTGAAAATAACTGTTGCCAAGCCAGTTTAAAACTCATACTAACTGACCATTGCTAAGCTGTCCGTTTAATAAAGTCAAAACACGCTCGCAACGCTGCGCCAACTTCTCGTCGTGCGTCACCAAAATTAGTGTGCTGTTTGATGCTTTATTTAAGCTAAAAAGTAAGTCAATAATGCGTTCACCTGTGGCAATGTCAAGATTCCCAGTTGGCTCATCCGCAAACAAAATAGCGGGTTGCGGGGCGAAAGCACGTGCAATCGCCACCCGTTGTTGCTCGCCGCCAGAGAGTTGTTTGGGGTAATGTGTTAAGCGCTCGCCAAGCCCTACTTTTTCTAAAGTAGCAATCGCTACCAGTTCGGCGTCTGCACGATTGGCCAGCTGCAAAGGCAGCATCACGTTCTCCAGTGCGGTCATGGTGCCCAATAATTGAAACGACTGAAACACAAACCCCATGCGCTTGCCGCGCACCTCCGCGCGCGCGTCCTCACTCAAGCTGCTAAATTGCGAACCTTCCACAGTCACGCTGCCGCTAGTTGGATTGTCCAGCCCCGCCAGCAAGCCAAGTAAGGTAGATTTGCCCGAACCTGAACTCCCCACAATTGCCACGCTCTCACCTAGGGCGACCTCTAAATTCAAATTGCGCAAAATTTCGATAGTGCTGTCACCCTCACCCACACTTTTGGCAAGGTTTGTCGCTAAAATGGCAGAGTTATGCGTTAGTTTATTAGGTCTTAATTGAATATTTGGTTTTAAATTGGCTTCAGAAAGTAACATACATGCGTTCTCGTTTTTTAAGTTTTCTATCTTTAAATTGGCTACTTGGGTTTAGTCTCATTGTAACGGCTTTGGTTGCATTGCCCGCATCCGCCAAGCTAATAAACCCTAGCACGCAAACCATCGTGGTGTTTGGTGATAGCTTATCAGCGGGTTACGGTATTCCGCAAAACCAAGGCTGGGTGAGCCTGTTGCAAACACGAATAAGCCAACAAAAACTACACTATCAAGTGGTAAATGTCAGCATCAGCGGTGAAACGACTAGCGGCGGCTTGGCGCGCTTTAGCGAGATGCTAACTACTTATAAACCCAGCATCGTGATACTAGAACTAGGCGCAAACGACGGCCTGCGTGGCTTGCCTGTGAGTGACATGCGCAGCAATTTAAACAATATGATTTTGCAAGCCAAAGCCGCTAAAACCAAGATGCTGTTGGTCGGCATGAAAATCCCGCCCAATTACGGACAAAAATACAGCCGAGATTTTAGTGCGAGCTATACAATTATGACTAAGCAACACAAAATAAAATTAGTCCCATTTTTGTTAGATGGCGTGGCAGGCAAGCCCAGCTTGATTCAAGAAGATGGCCTGCACCCGATTGCCGCGGCACAGCCGCAGTTATTAAATAACGTGTGGCCGCAACTTAAAGGTTTATTGAGGTAAATTTTCGCAGCTTGTAGCCGCAATCCGCTTAATGTTCAATCATACTGCCAATTTACCGTTAAACCCATTTCATCGCTATTAGCCTGCAAACCAGCATCCACCCCAATGTTGGGGATAATCACAAGAGTTTCATCCATAAAAATAAGTGGTAATTGTTCGCGCTGCCAAGGTGGCACGGCATGGGTTTGCAACACTTGTTTTAGGCTGCGATAGGGGCGACCCAACTCTGGCTTAAAGCGCTCGCCACCTTCACGATTTTTAATGCGTAATTTGATGTTTTTAACGCGATTTAGGGCGAAGCCTTCACCTATTTTTTGGGTGAAAATTAAGCACGAGTTGTCGGGCAAAATCACGCTTTCCTCACCTTGC
>JANLWF010000167.1:0-3754 GCA_031364385.1 Methylotenera sp. | reverse complement strand
AAAAGCGCTGGCAGCCGATGTGGTGGTGGTGAATCATCACCTGTTTTTTGCAGATGTGATGCTGCGTGACGAAGGCGTGACCGAGCTGTTGCCGAGTGCAAACACAGTTATTTTCGATGAAGCGCATCAATTGCCCGAAGTGGCAGGCTTATTTTTCGGTGAGGATGTTTCGACTTCGCAATTGATTGAGCTTTGTCGTGACAGCCTGACCGCGCATTTAACCTTGGCGAAAGATTGCGTCGCGCTTGGCGAGGCGATTCCTCAATTAGAAAAAGCCTGCAAGGATTTTCGGCTAGTTTTCGCGTACGAAGGCTCGCGCTTGCCCGTGAATAAAGCGTTAGCCCTAAAAGGTTTTGAAGCCGCGTTTGACGACATGCAAACCATCTTAAAAGATCTGAATAAAGTGCTGGAAAGCCAAGCGGCGCGCGACCCCATGCTAGAAAAATGTTGGCAACGCGGCGAAGAACTCAACGCGCAATTAAACAGCTGGTTTAAGGCCAGCAACCCCAATTTAGTGCGCTGGGTAGAGGTGTTTACGCAATCTGTGCAACTACACGCCACACCACTAAGCGTGGCGGATAGCTTTAGCAAACAGCTCAACGCGCAACCACGCGCATGGATTTTTACATCAGCCACCTTGGCGGTTAAAAGTGATTTCAGCCACTACATTGCGCAAATGGGCTTGCATGATGCCACTACTGGCTTTTGGGAAAGCCCATTTAACTATGACCGCCAAGCCTTATTATATGCGCCTGCTGGCATGCCTGATCCAAACTCTGCAGGCTACACCGCAGCGGTTGCAGCAGTTGCATTACCCGTGATACAAGCCAGCCGTGGTCGTGCCTTTATGCTATGCACCAGCTTGCGCGCCATGCGCGAAGTGCATGCCTTGTTAAAAGATGAATTCGCCAATAATGGCATGGAATACCCATTATTATTGCAAGGCGAAAGCACGCGTACAGAATTATTAGACCGCTTTCGCTCACATGGCAACGCCGTACTGGTTGGTTCGCAGAGCTTTTGGGAAGGCGTCGATGTACGCGGCGAAGCATTATCGGTGGTCATTATCGATAAACTACCATTCGCACCACCCGATGACCCCGTGCTAGCTGCGCGAATCGACAAACTCACCGCCGACGGCAAAAACGCCTTTATGGAATACCAATTACCGTACTCCGTGATTACCCTCAAGCAAGGCGCAGGGCGATTAATACGCGATGAAACGGATAGAGGCGTGTTGGTAATTTGTGACCCACGCCTAATAACCAAACCTTACGGCAAGCGCATCTGGCAAAGCCTGCCGCCGTTTAAGCGCACTAAGGATTTGGCAGATGTGGAAGCGTTTTTTAAATAAAATGTTGACAATAACACCTATTAAAGTTGACAATAGTGCCAGATTAAGTTGACAATAAGGTAAATGAAATGACAGTTATACGTAAGAAAAGTGAAGATTGCAGAAAGTTTATTTTGAGCAATGTCGAAAAATATCCAGCCGAAATTGCTAAAAAAGTAGCTGATTATTTTAATATTTCCCGCCAAGCCGCAAACAAACATCTACAGCAATTAGTAGAAGAAAAAATTCTATCGGTTAGTGGTAATACTAAAGGTATAGTTTATAAGTTAGCCCCGATGGTTAGTTTCAATAAACAATATCCTTTGAGTAAAAACTTGGAAGAGAGTGTTGTTTGGATTCAAGATATCAAGCCGTTGTTAGGTGTGATGCCAGATAATGTAATGAATATTTGGCATTATTGTTTTACTGAGATGCTGAATAATGCCATTGACCACTCTGATGGTGAATTTGTTGATATAGAAGTAAATAAATCAGCAGTAAATACCGAAATTATCATGCATGATAATGGTGTGGGGATTTTTAAGAAGATTCAGGCGAAATTAGAATTGACTGATGAGCGGCATGCAGTGCTTGAGCTAGCAAAAGGTAAGTTTACAACTGACCCAGCCAATCACTCTGGAGAAGGGATTTTTTTTAGTTCTAGAGCCTGTGATGACTTTACGATTTTATCGGGAGGTGTATATTTCAATCATAGAATTGAGCATAAAGAGGATTGGATTTTAGAAGCCAATAAGCCATCTGCAGGCACAACTGTCTTTATGAAGTTACAGAATCATACTTCGCGTAAGTTAAATAAAATATTTAAACAATTTTATTCAGGTGACGATATCGGTTTCAATAAAACAGTAGTGCCTGTCAAATTGGCTCAGTATGGAGATGATGCTTTAATCTCAAGGTCTCAAGCAAAGCGTGTTTTAAATAGAATTGATCGTTTTAAAATGGTTATATTTGACTTCAATGGGGTTGATAATATAGGTCAGGGATTTGCAGATGAAGTCTTTCGTGTTTTTGCTAATCAACATCCAGAGATATCTATACAACATGTCAATTCAAATGCTGATGTAAAAAATATGATTTTGCATGTAAATTCAGCACGAAGTAGATTGCTAGAACTACTATTGCAAGGCGCTGAAAAAAAATAAAATAAAAAATTCCATAAAATTCAAAGTGTTTAATGACATTAATTATCATCCCCGAAACCGAATACGAACTCACCGCCATCCGTGCGCAGGGGGCTGGTGGGCAGAACGTGAATAAAGTGTCATCCGCGATTCATTTGCGTTTTGATATTCATGCCAGCATTTTAAGTGATTGGTTAAAAGAACGGCTTATCCATTCAAAAGATAATCGCATTACCGATGAAGGTGTGCTGGTGCTAAAAGCGCAGCAATACCGTACGCAAGAGGCCAATAAGAAAGACGCGGTTAAACGTCTGCACGAGATTGTAAATGCCGCAAACTTCGTCAAACCCACGCGTTACGCCACTAAGCCGAGTTATGGCAGCAAACAGCGACGGCTAGAAGGCAAAACAATGCGTGGGCAGGTGAAGCAATTGCGCGGTAAAATAGAGGGTGACTAATGCCGAATCTATTCACATCTGTCATTCTGTGCGTAGCGATGAATCCAAGCAATAAATTATGAAATAACATGAATCTTTTAGCACTTGATACCTCTAGCGAATTTTTGTCGCTGGCTTTGCAGCTTGGCGATAAGTCGTTTACGCATTATCAACATGCGGGGCAAGCCTCGTCGCAGCTGGTGTTGCCGCAAATTCAGGCTTTGATGGATTCTGCCAATATTAAATTAACTGATTTAGATGGCATTGCGTTTGGGGCTGGGCCTGGCGCGTTTACGGGCGTGCGCGTGGCGTGCGGCGTGGCACAGGGTTTGGGTTTTGGCGCAAATTTGCCAGTGGTGGGAGTGAATACCTTGCTGGCTTTGGCGCAAGCCAGTGGCGAGGATAAGGTGATTGCCTGCTTGGATGCGCGCATGGGCGAGATTTATCACGCGGCTTTTGTGCGTGAAAATGGTGTATGGATTGAGTTGAGGAAAACAATCGTATGCAAGCCAGAAGCCGCACCAATGCTAGACGGTGCTTGGGCGGGCGTGGGCAGTGGCTGGGCGGTTTATGGTGAAGTTTTAAGTACAATTTATGCACAAAACTTAAACCAAGTTTTGCCAAATGTTACACCAACGGCAGAGGCTATTTTGCAGCTATCCGCGCCTATTTTTGCAGCAGGTAGTGCTAAACCTGCCAGCGAGGCTGCGCCAATTTATATTCGCAATCGCGTTGCACTCACCACGCTAGAACGCTCAGAGGGCTTGCGTTTATGAGTGCGCAGCTCAAGCCAAGCTTGCAATTGCGCCCAATGCAAATCGACGATTTAGACGCGATTATGC
>JANLWF010000153.1:0-1954 GCA_031364385.1 Methylotenera sp. | reverse complement strand
TCGTCTGCGTAATCAAACGCTTCCAGCTAAACTTTACTAAGCTTAGTTTTTAATTAAAAACCAGCATGGCTGATTTACAAGTAAAACCAGAAGACCAAGTGCAACCAGAAAACCAGGCTTTTTGGCGTATTGCTGATAGCTTTATTGCACACGCTAATGGCCAAAACGATACAGATCGCGGCGTGGTTAGTGCCGGTTTTGCTTACAGCTCAGCACGTTTTAATGCGTTTGTCATTGCATCGCAATGCGGCAATAAAGAAGCGTTTGAAGCTGAAAAAGACGCCGCAATTAATTATTTTGTTGAGCAATACAAATTAGCCCTTACCGAAAATGTGGCCGATTACTCTGCCAATTTCGACAAATACATTAGTCAAAACGCTTAAATCTTAAGCATGAGCCTTAAAGACCAAATCACCGAAGACATGAAAATTGCCATGCGCGCTAAAGATAGCGTGCGTCTTGGCGCGATTCGTTTGCTACTATCTGCGATTAAGCAGCGTGAAGTGGATGAGCGCATTGAGTTGGCTGATGGCGATGTGATTTCTGTCATCGAAAAAATGCTCAAACAACGCCGCGATTCAATTGCCGCGTTTGAGTTAGCAAATCGCACCGATTTGGCCGATATTGAAAAATTTGAAGTCACCGTGCTGCAAGCCTACATGCCAAAACAGATGTCGGATGACGAGATTAATCAAATCATCACTCAAGTGATTGCCGATACTGGTGCGCAGGGCGCAAAAGACATGGGCAAAGTGGTTGGCTTGGTAAAGCCGCTGGTGGCGGGTGTGGCGGATATGGGTAAAGTCTCTGGCTTGATCAAAGCTAGGCTTTCATAATCAAGCCTCGTTAACTGCTTTAAGTTTTTAGAAAATAAATAGGACGCTTTTGGCGTCTTTTTTTATTGTCGCTTTATACTAACGGTTATGATTCCAGAGCAGTTTATTCAAGAACTTTTAAATCGTGTTGACGTGGTCGATGTGATTGATAAAAGTGTACCTCTGAAAAGAGCGGGTGCAAATTACTCTGCTTGCTGCCCGTTCCACAATGAAAAATCGCCCAGCTTTACCGTAAGTCCCACCAAGCAGTTTTATCATTGTTTTGGTTGCGGCGCACATGGCACGGCGATTGGCTTTTTAATGGAATATGCAGGGCTTAGCTTTGTGGAAGCGATCAATGATTTAGCCAAAAATGTCGGCATGATTGTGCCTGCAGAGCAATCTACACCTGCCTCGCGCGAGGCCGACGCAACCAATAAAACTATCAAGCTTGGCTTGCAAGAAACGCTGCAACAAGCCGCCAATTATTACAAAGCCGAGCTTAAAAAATCCGAACGCGCGATTGAGTATTTGAAAGGTCGTGGTTTAAGTGGCGTTATCGCCGCGAAATTTCAAATTGGCTACGCGCCTGCGGGCTGGCAAAACTTGCAAAACGTGTTTAGCAATTACGACAATGAAGCCTTGCAAACCGCAGGTTTGGTGGTGGAAAACGATCAAGGCAAGCGTTACGACCGTTTTCGCGACCGCATTATGTTTCCTATTCATGACCAAAAAGGCCAAGTCATCGGCTTTGGCGGCCGTGTAATAAATAATGAGGACTCGCCTAAATATTATAACTCGCCCGAAACACCTCTGTTTCAAAAAGGCCATGAGTTGTATGGCTTATTCGTCGCACGCCGCGCCATTCGCGATGCAGGTCGTGTGTTGGTGGTGGAAGGTTATATGGACGTGGTGGCGTTGGCGCAATACGGCATAGAATACGCGGTGGCGGCGCTGGGTACGGCAACTACACCATTTCACATTACCAAGCTGATGCGCCAAACCGATGAAATTGTATTTTGTTTTGATGGCGATAATGCAGGCCGCACCGCAGCTTGGCGCGCTGCCATGAATGCGCTGCCAGCTTTGACGGATGGCCTAAAATTGCGCTTTTTATTTCTGCCTAAAGAACACGACCC
>JANLWF010000113.1:0-1733 GCA_031364385.1 Methylotenera sp. | reverse complement strand
ATTGCCATTGATGTGGTCGATGAAACAGGCAAAGATGTGCCGTGGGGCACAGGTGGCTTATTAGTGATTAAAAAACCATGGCCTTCGATGATTCGCACTATTTATAATGACGCCGAGAGATATGTTTCTAGCTACTACCCTGCTGATTTAGGTGGTACTACCTATCTCGCTGGTGACGGCGCTGTACGCGATGCAAAAACAGGCAACTTCACCATTATGGGTCGCATTGATGACGTGTTAAACGTATCTGGCCACCGCCTAGGCACCATGGAAATTGAATCTGCCTTAGTATCTAACCCATTAGTAGCAGAAGCCGCCGTAGTAGGTAAACCGCACGACATTAAAGGTGAATCAGTCGTGGCTTATGTGGTACTAAAAGGAGCGCGGCCAACGGGTGACGAAGCGAAGAAAATCGTCGAAAATTTACGCAACTGGGTAGGCAAAGAAATCGGCCCGATTGCCAAACCAGATGAAATCAGATTCGGCGACAATTTACCCAAAACTCGCAGCGGCAAAATTATGCGCAGACTGTTACGCAGCCTGGCAAAAGGTGAAGAAATCACCTCGGACATTTCAACTTTGGATAACCCTGCGATTTTGGAGCAATTAAAGGAAGTGGTGCGCTAAGCGATGAATTGGAACGATGTACTTAGTTTTGCAGATAATGGCAACCTAGCGCCAGATAAAAGGGTTAAGAAGTCTGAAGCTGAATGGAAGGGGCTTTTAAGCCCAGAAGTATTTCATATTACCAGGCTAAAAGGTACAGAAAGAGCCCACAGTTCTGAGTTATGCAACCTGTTCAGCAAGGGCATTTATAGCTGTGCTTGTTGTGAAACTGAGCTATTTGATTCATCAGAAAAATTTCAAAGCGGCACTGGCTGGCCTTCATTTACCGAGCCTATCAAAACAAATGCTGTCGCTTATCATGCAGATAACAGCTATGGTATGCGTCGGCTGGAAGCACTGTGTAACACATGTGAGGCACATCTAGGCCATGTATTTCCTGATGGCCCTGCCCCAAGTGGCTTACGTTTCTGTATTAATGCCTTGGCATTAAAAAAAACTAGCTGATACTCTAGGCTGGCATCCCTCAAACGTTGATGACCACTGCGGCGGTTAGCAGCTTTTAAGGTAAAATAGCGTTTTACCTAATTCAAGTTTTCTATGTCATCACTGCAAGAAGAAATTTCCCGCCGCCGTACCTTCGCCATCATCTCTCACCCCGATGCGGGTAAAACCACCCTTACCGAGAAGCTATTGTGGTTTGGTGGTGCGATTCAAGTAGCGGGCGAAGTGCGTGGGCGCAAGGCTTCTCGCCATGCGACCAGCGATTGGATGGAGCTTGAGAAACAACGTGGCATTTCGGTCACTTCATCTGTCATGCAGTTTCCTTATCGTGAACATATGATCAACCTGCTCGACACACCTGGCCATGATGACTTTTCTGAAGATACTTATAGAACGCTGACGGCTGTTGACTCGGCCGTGATGGTGATTGACGCGGTGAATGGCGTGGAAGCGCAAACCATCAAGCTGCTGAATGTGTGCCGCATGCGCGATACGCCGATTATCACCTTTATTAACAAGCTGGACCGCGAAAGCCGCGAGCCAATTGAGTTGCTGGACGAAATTGAAACCACGCTGGGCATGGAATGCGCGCCGATGACTTGGCCGATTGGCATGGGTAAATCGTTTCGTGGTGTCTACAATCTTTACACTGACACTATTTCGTT
>JANLWF010000111.1:0-1965 GCA_031364385.1 Methylotenera sp. | reverse complement strand
GCGCTTCAGCATGTTTAATACGCACCAAGGGGCGCAGCACCCACATCAGCGGGTTCATCACCGCGACCGCGTTTTCACCTTCATCTTGCAAGCCATGTAGAATGCGGCTGGTACGCGCGGCATCGCCCGCCAATACGGCCTCGCCGAGCTGAAACGCATCATATCTTGCTACATTGAGAACCGATTCACGTACCGCTTCTGCGCTTATTTCACCAGCAGGGTAAAGCAATGCTAATTTTTGAATCTCTTGATGCGCTGCCAGAAGATTGCCTTCCACTTGATGCGCGATAAACGCAAGTGAAGCGGCCTCTGTACTTTGATTTTGTTGTGCCAATCTAGCTGCAAGCCATTGCGGAAGCTGGCTTGGAGCGACTTCTTTTAACTCGATCAAGGTGCTAGCACTTTGCAGCGCATTAAACCAAGCACTGTTTTTGGCTTCGCGCTCAAGACTAGGTAGCACCACAATGATGGTGGTATCTGGGATTAAATTCGCAGCTAGTGTAGTGAGCACTTTGCCACCATCAACGCCAGGCTTGCCACTAGGAATATAGATTTCTAGGGTGCGCTTAGAAGAAAAAAGCGATAGCTCCTGTGAAAACAGTTGGATTTGTTGCCAGTTGAAATTGCGTTCTGCAATATGGCTGGTGCGTTCATCAGCACCCGCTTTGCGTGCTGCTAGACGTATGGCATCTAGGCATTCACTTTGTGCAAGCGGCTCATCGCCAAGCAATACATAAAGGGGCGATAAATTATGTAGAAGGTGTTGCTTAAGTTGGTTTGAATCTAAGCGCACCATGTGGCTATTCGGCTTTTTGAGGTTTATTATTCAAAAAACTATTTTTCAATAATGATTATTTAAGTGCAGATAATCTGCGCAATAAATTACTTATTACATCTTGTTGCATGTTCTCATTTAAGCGTTTTTCTTCACTTTGTTTCGCAAGCAAGTTTGCATCGCTGTATGAGTAGTCACGTCTGGCTTCCACTGTTTGCACTTGGCTCCATAGTGGCGCATCGGCCGCTTTGGTACGGTAATGCACGCGGTAATAAAGCTCGAACTCGTTTACCACGCCACGACCGCTCAATGACAAAATGCGTTTTTCGCTCTCTTCACCCACTGTTTCCAGTAATAATTCTGCACCTTCTGCACTCTCTAGCACTTTTACACCATTGGTAGTAAGCGATTTTTTGAGATTTTTTGAGATAGTTAGCGTGTTACCTTGTATGAATATGCTGCTAAATGAAACGTCGCTGGTGCCACGCAAATGAAAGCCGCAGCCGATTAGGCTGGCAATGGTGATAAAAAGCAATGCACGAAGGCTAAGGTTCAACATGACAACTTTCAATTTTAGGCAATGACGATATTTATTAATTTATCACAAGGTTTACTAACTTGTTCGGTACAACAATGATTTTACGCACAGAAGTGCCTTCTAGCAAAAACTTTGTCACGCTAGGCAGCGCTTGCGCCATTTTTTCGATGGTATCACGGCTCGTCTCGCACGAAACTGTCATATTGCCGCGCAATTTTCCGTTGACTTGAATCACGTAGTCTACCGTGTCTTGCACCATCGCGGCTTTATCGGCTATTGGCCATCCTGCCTGTAGAATATGGCTTGCAGGGCATAGCGCTTGCCATAAAGCTTGGCAAATATGCGGGACTATTGGTGAAAGTAGTAATGCGACGTTTTGCAAAACCTCTTGCCGAATGATTCTTGTTAATGCGTCAGTCGCTTCGATTTTCGCTAAAGAATTCATCAACTCCATCACGCTGGAAATTGCCGTGTTAAAGCTGTGGCGACGACCGTAATCATCGCCGACTTTTTCGATAGTTTGGTGCAATTGCAGGCGCAATTGTTTGAGTTCTGCGCTTAATTCGTCATGCGTGTAAGCTGCAACTGCGCCTAATTCAACATGCTCATAACAAGCTTTCCACAAACGTTTTAAAAAGCGACTCGCGCCTTC
>JANLWF010000094.1:0-4631 GCA_031364385.1 Methylotenera sp. | reverse complement strand
GTGATTTTAACTTTGATGTAAGCTAAGCAATCGGGCTAAAAACCTCCCCTGCAAAAGCGTTAGCCTTTTATTTTAATGCCTAATTGTTTAAGTTTACGATACAAATGCGTGCGTTCTAAGCCAGAAATTTCAGCTAATTTGCTCATATTGCTATTAATCACCGCCATGTGGTGTTGAAAATAAAAGCGCTCAAAATCATCGCGCGCTTCTCGCAATGGCAAAGCTAAGTTGACGGGTGAAGATTGTAGCTTCGATTCAAGCGTTCCCGAACTATCAGAAAACTGTTCCAGCACTCGGCTCACATCATTTAAAGTGATTTTTTCTTCTAAACTACTCAACATTAAGTTTTGTACCACCGCTTCCAGTTCGGCCAAATCACCAGGCCAGTTAGCATTGCGTAAAGCATTTAAAGCCGCAATATCAAAAATTTTATAATTAACGTTTGCAGTTTCTACTAGCAAATTCGCCATTGCAGTAGCAAGGTCGGGAATGTCTTCACGGTGATCATTCAAAGCTGGCACTTTTAGTGTTGTGGTAGATAGCGCTTGCAGCAAAGTGTTGTCAAACAGCTCGTTCTCCGCCAGTTGTGGCAAACTTAAGGAGCTGGCGCATATTACGCGTACTTGATATTTTTCGGCTTTTGCTAACATTAATTGCAAACCTTTTTGCTCGGTTTTATTCAGCGCTACTACCTCATCTATAAACACGATGCCATCGCGTGCTTGCTCTAATATCTCCAATGGCGCAGTAGCCAATTTTTCGTACTCGTTTAGACCAAGCCAAGGCGTATCCGCACTATGTAAAAAGCGTGCGCACAGCTCAACGCTGCCGCCTTTTTTGCCAATAAGCAATAGCGCATTTTTAGTGCGTGAAATTTGCTCTAAACGTTGTTTTAACTCATTAATCACCAAACTTTTGCCAAAACTCGCCAAATTCATTTCGGTTCTAGGCAGGCTTTCTGCATGCTTTAGCGCGGCAGTGACAGTCTTGAGCAGTTTTTGTAAGGCGATGGGCTTTTCTAAAAAATCAAAGGCACCTATACGCGTAGCTTCTACTGCGGTATCTATAGTGCCATGTCCAGACATCATCACCACAGGCATGGTCAGCAGCCCCGCATTGCCCCATTCTTTAAGCAGGCTAATGCCATCACAATCTGGCATCCAAATATCTAACAACACTAAATCGGGACGCTTCTTTAAACGTGCATCACGCGCTGCTTGGGCATTTTCGGCAAGCGAGACTTGATGCCCTTCATCAAGCAGAATATCGCTTAACAATTCTCGGATGCCAATTTCATCATCTACCACTAAAATATTTCGTGACGACATATCTAAACTTCCTTTTTTATACTACTTTTACTCATTTTTTATTTGTTACTGCTGTTGCATGCTTCTTAACGTTTTCTTTTACTTTTTGTGCATTTTTTACACTATTTTTGCTGTTTACACTATTTTTGCTATTTACATGAGTCTCGTGAGGTTTTGAGATGGAGTTTTCTATAGGCAATGCAATAGTAATACAGGCGCCGCCTGTTAGGTTGTTTTCTATTTTAATTTGCCCAAAATGTTCTTCAATCATTTTTTTAACAATTGCCAAACCCAAACCCGTACCATGCACTTTGGTAGTGACATAAGGCTCGAAAGCGTGTGATAGCAAATCAACAGGAAAGCCCTGACCATTATCTCTCACCGTAAGTTTAATCAATGCTGCATCAAACGTAGTTTGCACTTGAATTTCTGGGTTCTCAACCAGCTTAAGTGCGTCTTGCGCATTCTGCATGAGGTTATGTAGCACTTGCCGCAACATGGTGGCATCACCTTTTATATCGGGCATATTGGGCATTAAATTATAAGTGATTTTAATTTGCACACTGTCTTCTCGTGTGCCTTCATACAGCGCAGATACATCTTTAATCAGCTTGTTAATATTAAGCTTAGTTAAAATTGCCGATGGCGCGCGCGCGTACTCGCTAAATTCATTCACCATGCTTTTTAATGCTGTTACTTGATTCACAATGGTATCGGTGCCACGTTGCAGCATATTCGCATCCTCTATACTTAGTTTTGAGCTCAACTTATGTTGCAAACGCTCCGCAGAAAGCTGAATCGGTGTGAGTGGATTTTTAATCTCATGCGCAAGCCGCCTTGCCACCTCACCCCAAGCCGCGTCTCGTTGCGCTTGTGCCATGGTGGTCACATCATCAAACACCACTACAAAACCGCTACCTGCGCTTGCTGGCAAGCGTGTAGCACGTACTAACAATAATTGTTTGCCTTGTGGTCGCACTATTTCGATTTGTTTGGTTAACTCTAGCTTTTCTTGATCTTTAGTTTTGGCAAGCTCTTTGCTGCTGGTGAGCTCAAAGTGTACTTGCAACAACTGAATAAATTCAGCCAAAAAAGGTTGGCTGTCGCCGATTTTGGCGAATGGCTTATTTTCAAATGGGGTGAGGTTAATACCTAAAATATTGCTCGCTGCCACATTGTAAGTGCGAAGCTCGGCTTTTTCGTTTAAGGCCAGCACACCTGACAATAAATGCGCCAAAATGGTCTCTAAATAACCACGCGCTGCCTCAACGCGCACTCTGTTTCTTTCTGAAGCCTTGGTAGCGTCATCCAATTGGCGTGTCATACTATTAAACGATTTCACCAATATGCCCAGCTCATCTTCGCCATGCTCGGGCAGCATAGTGCTGTAATCGCCGCTGGCAATGGCGCGCGTGCCTTCTGCCAACACGGCGAGTGGCTGCGTTAACCTGCGGCTAAGCACAAAGGCAATCGCCAAAGCAGATAGCATGGCGAGCATCAACACCAAAGTGAGTGTGAGTTTAAAATTATCTTTAAGCGAGCTGCGGCTGTACGAAAGCTCTTGATAATCGCGATACACATCTTGCACCGCTTCTGCCGTGTTAGAGAGCGATTTTGGCACGGGCTGCAATAATTGCAAAATGCGCGTTTCGCCCGCAAGCTCTTGCACATTGACTGGTGCTAACACGCGCAAATACAGGCCCTTATTGGGTATCGGCTCGATTTTGCCATACACGCGATTTTGCGCTTGGCGTAATTGACCAACGCTAGGCAACTCTGGCAAAAAACTATTCGGGTCACTGCTAGAAATAGAAATGATGCGGCCTTGAGGCGTCAGCAACACGGCGTCTTGAATCCCTGATTTTTCGCGCAAATCATTGAGCACACTATAGTGTGTTTTTGAGGGCTGAAAAGCCAAGCTGGTCGCCATATTTTCAGCTTTTTCTTCAATATCCACCAGCATAATATCCAGCGCGCGCTGACCCAAACTTAAACCGCCATCTAAAGCCGATTCAACTTTGACGTTAAACCAAGATTCGATAGATCGAGTTAAAAAGTTCACGCTAACCAAATACACAATCAGCCCAGGAATAATCGCCATCAACGCAAAAGTGCCCAACAAGCGTAGGGTGAGGCGGCTGCCCATGACGCCGATTTTGATTTTTTTATATAAATGCCACAGTTGAAAGCCAATGAGTACTACCAATGCGCCTGCCAAGGCAATATTGATGTACAACAAAATTTTGTAATAATCGCCAGAAATGGCTGTATTCGCGCTTGCCAGCGAGAGTAGGTATAACAACACCAAGCCTAAAGCCACACTGACAAATAAAATATATCGCATCAAACAGATCTCATGGCTGGCTGATTTGCGGCATCATTTATTCAAATCTTTAAGCGACCATTCAAATTTTTGTGAGCTTAAATTCCACTTTTCTGAGGCTATAGCATCCACTTGAATGGCCTTGGGCAATTTGGTTTGATCTAAGCGAATCAAGAGCGCGGCGTTATAGCCATCGTTTTTTTCTAATAACGATTTTTCAGCCACTTTCCAATCGCTTAATTCTGCTAACTCTTGTTTAGCCTCACTCAAGGTCTCAAAGGATTTTTGATGTACGCCGCGATTGACCAAATACTGCTTAGTGAGCGCGTGATAACTTAATGTAATATTTTGAGAAGCCGTTATAATTTCATCGTCAAACCAATATTTACGCGGGCTGACGATTTGAAATTCAATTAAAAAATCAAGCGGCACCCCTTTGTTAATAGCCTCTTCAATCTCGTTATCAAAGTCAATTGCTACGTCCGCACTCAAGCTGTAATACTCATCTTGCAGCTGTAACTCTGCACTTTTAATTTGAATGCTGCTGGCGGCGGCAAACACGAGCGTAGCTGTGCTTAAAAACAGCGTCAGTACCCACAAAAAACTAGTTTTTTTGCAGAAGCGCGTAAAAAAGACCATCGTGCTGGCTGGTAGGGATAAGTTGACCATTTGCAATTTGAATGTTTTTATCTATGTCTTTAGTCAATAAAAGTGGTAACTGAGTTGCATCTTGGTTTTTTTGTAAAAATAAATCAATTTGCTGCTGATTTTCTTCATTAAAAATCGAACACGTCACATAGAGTAATTTACCGCCTTTTGCTAATAATTGCCACAAATTCGCTAAAATTGCTGCTTGTTGCCGCGTAAAAGAGGCAATATCTGCCTCGCGCCGCAACCATTTAATATCCACATGCCGCCGCACAATGCCAGATGCAGTACACGGCACATCGGCCAAAATACGGTCGAAAGGCTTTTCGCTGCTCCAAGCAGCAGCATCGCCC
>JANLWF010000081.1:0-2459 GCA_031364385.1 Methylotenera sp. | reverse complement strand
ATCAACAATATCACCCAACACATTGCCAGTAAGCTTGCCACCTACAATTTCAAGCGTATTTGCTACTGCGTAATCTAAGCCCAGCAAGTCTTTTACGTGGTTGGCAAATAGCGTAAAGCCACCAGAAACCACCATGGTTTTAATGTTGTTGGCTTTGCAAGCTGCTATCCATTCCACCGCACCAGGGTTAGGTTTCAGGCGTTCATCGATAACACGCCTAAGTGCAATTTGATTGAGCCCTTTTAATAAACTCACACGTTTTCTTAAGCTGGTAGCAAAATCTATTTCGCCGCGCATGGCAGATTCTGTAATCGCCGCCACTTGCGGTTTAATCTGCATCATGTCGGCAATTTCGTCGATGCATTCAATGTTAATTAGCGTCGAATCCATATCAATTACACACAGCCCAAAGTGGCTTAAGCGCTGCGTATCTGGTACTAATGCGCAATCAATTTTCTGTTCAGCACAAAATTCTACAACCTCGGTAACCACTGTTTGTTGAGTAGGCAAATAATAAGCATGTTGAGCAATTTGCATAAACTGCGTATTACCGCCAATAATACGATGAATATGAGTGAGATGCGCCATGCCGATAGCGCGACCTTGAATGACTAACCGCATAAAGCTAACCTATTAAACGAAACTAAAATTATAACAGCAAGGTCGTATTGCCATCACGCATTTGGCAAAGTCAAACAAACATATCTAACTTTGTAATTTCGTCATTGAATGTTATGATTTTTACATTCGTTTTTAACCTAGCTTGAGACCATCACGATGAAGCCTATCCCCCCCAATTTAACTTGGTTAAATCTACCCAATATGCCCGCTCCTTTAAAAGCCTTGTTTGCGGGCTATTTATTGGTCATCGGCGTTGGTTTATTGATGGCGGGTTTGCAGATTATGCTCACCCATGGTATGGCTGATGGCAAAGTGGGTTTATCTAAAAACGATATTGTATATAGCTACTATGGCGACAGAACGCATAGCAAGCTTGAAAGTATGTTGAACGGCCAGATGAAGGCAATGGCACCAGATGAAACGCGTGCGGATATTATTCAATGGGTGCGCAAAGGTGCGCCAAAAGCTGATTGGGATGCGCACTTTAAAGACGTTTTCGCTAAAAACTGTGTATCTTGCCACAGTGTGGTGCCTAATATTCCTAACTTTACCAATTTTGAAGAAGTGCAAAAAGTGGCTGCAACTGGCGATGGCGCTAGTATTCAAAACTTAACGCGGGTGTCACATATTCACTTATTCGGCATTAGTTTTATTTTCTTTTTCATGGGCTTTATTTTTAGTTTTGCTGTCGGCGTGCCAAAGATGATCAAAATTTTAGCCATCGCCTTCCCATTTGGCTTTTTAATTATCGATATATTGTCTTGGTGGCTTACCAAACTCAGCCCAAGCTTCGCATGGTTCACCATCATCGGCGGCATAGGCTACAGCTTGGCATCAACCTTTATGTGGTTTACCAGTATGTACCAAATGTTTATTTTATCGCGCAACGGTAAAGTGTATGGCAATGCGTGGGAGCAGGATTTGTAGCGCAATTCCAAGCAATAGTCAATAAAAAAGCCATGCATCAACATGGCTTTTTTATTGCTACATAACCTAAGCCTTCAAACCCGCCACGTCATCTACTACTACTGCAAATAAATCGCGCACCGCGGCCAACGCTGCTTCGTGCATGGTTTGTGCATCGATGGTTTTGCTATTAGCGCCTACTAAGCTTCTAGTTGCACAAGCACTAGCAACCACTGTCGGCTTAAAGCCCAAGTTAAATGCGCCGCGGGCGGTTGAGTTGATGCACATGTGCGTCATAAAGCCCGCCAACACGACATTCTCGATGCCGAGTGCTTTTAATTGTGCTTCTAGCGGTGTGGCGATGAACGCATTGGGGTAGTTTTTAGTAATCACATTCTCGCCGTTTTTTGGGGCAACTTCGGCCGAAATTTGGCCAATTTCCGCCGTCACGTCATACGGTGAGCCTACGCCAGCATCGTGCTGAATATGAATAATCGCTATGTTCAAATCGCGCGCCATTTGCAGCAGTTTTTGTGCCTCAAGAATGGCCGCTTCTACATTGGTCAGCTGCATAACGCCGCGGCGGTAGGTGTTTTGGCAATCCACCATAATCAGCGCAGAATCCTTTAAGCCAGCGGGGTTGTAGCCCATGCCAGTGATGTCGCGTAATGTTTGTGATGCGGTTGTCATACTATTTCCTTTATTGTTAAATTATTAAGTACAAGGCTGGTGTCATTTTGCTGGCGTCAATTGTGCTTTTGCGCGAAAATATCGTTTATAAATAAAATAACCACTGCACCTTACTTTAAAATGAATCTACACGAATATCAAGCCAAAAATTTATTAAAACAATATGGCCTAACAACGCCTATTGGTGCGGTTGCTAGCGACGCCATTACCGCAATTGAAATTGCAAAAACTATCCACTCAAA
>JANLWF010000058.1:0-8818 GCA_031364385.1 Methylotenera sp. | reverse complement strand
GAAAATATTTAACATGGCGGTGGCTAAAAATAACTGCGGAATACTCAAGCCTTGTTTAAACAATAAAATAGAAAAGCCCGCAGAAGCCACCATAAATAAGGCGTTCATTATATTGTTGGCGGCAATGACGCGCGATTGATGATTCTTTTCAGAGCGCGTTTGCAGCAGCACATAAAGCGGCACGATGTAAAAGCCGCCGAATAAGCCGATGAGCGCAATGTCGGCGAGTAAGCGCCAATGGCTAAATGTGCCGGTGTTAAGTGTGCCAATAAAGCTAATATAGCTTTGCACGACATCGCCAGAAGCCGCATGGATATTGGTGCTTGTGGCATATAAATCTATACCAAATAAGCTTAAACCAATCGCGCCAAACACTACCAAGCCTAGCTCTGCGCGGCCTTTAGAAAGCTTTTCACACAGTAGCGAGCCGATGCCGATACCAATAGAAAATACAGAAAGTAGCAAAATGAATGCGCTTTCGTCACCATGTAGCACGGCTTTGGCCAGGTTGGGAAACTGCGCTAATAAGGTTGCGCCGTAAAACCAGAACCATGAAATAGCCACAATTGCTAACCAAATTTGTTGTTGCGGCCATATCAGCTTTACGTTGCTTATGGTCTCGGTGATGGGGTTCCAATTAATTTTAAGTGCGCTATCTGCGGCGGGTGAGTTTGGCACGCCACGACTTGTGCAATAACCCAGCATGGCAATTAACAAAATGGCGATGCTGATAAATAACTCGTGGTGAGCCAAGGTGGCGAGCCATGCGCCTAGTACTTGGCCAAGCAATATCGCTACAAAGCTACCCATTTCCACCATGCCATTGCCGCCTATCAGCTCGTGTTCCTTCAGGTGTTGCGGCAGGTATGAGTACTTCACTGGGCCAAACAAGGCGGAATGCATGCCCATCATGAAGAGTGCTGCTGCCAGCAGCCAAATGTTGTGCATAAAAAAGCCCGCACTGGCAAATAGCATAATGGCAATCTCAAACAATTTAACCAAGCGAATAATCCGCGATTTTTCATATTTATCGGCGATTTGCCCTGCGGTGGCCGAGAACAAAAAGAATGGCAAAATAAACAAGCCTGGCAACAGGGTAGCCAGTGTTGCGCCATCTATGCTGCTAAGGCTAGCCGCATGAAATGCCACCAAGGTGATAAGGGCAGTTTTAAACACATTATCGTTAAACGCACCTAAAAACTGTGTGAAGAAAAATGGGCGAAAACGCTGTTCTTTTAACAGTTGAAATTGGTTACTCATGCTGAGCCTCAATGCGTAAGCTATCTTTAATTAAATAGCGTTTCATCCATGCGTTTCGATAATTATATAAACTCTCGTCTCCATGTCCTGCATCTGCAACGTACTCGATTTATGCGTTATTTCATGCTTTGCTAGATAGCACGCCAGCTCTGCAAGGAGTTTGCGTATCCTGCAGGCCGTGCATGATGTGAATATGACCAAAGCAAACTGTCATAAGCAGCGAGGGCGATGCAGGCAAGGCAGTAAAACAAAATAGCGAGTGAGCCGATTTTTCTAATGTTAAAAAGCAAACTTAAACCCTTTCTGCCATCTGTTTTAGCGTCACGTAATCGGTTTTTCCTGTGCCTAACAGCGGTATTGCCCCAATGCAAATTATTTTGCGGGCGACTGCAAGCTCTGGCAGACTGAGGTTTTTAGCAACAATCTGCAAATCTTCACGTTTTAATTGTGTATCGGTAGTAAATAAGATGATGCATTCACCGCGCTGCGCATCGCTGATGGAGCTTGCGGCATGTTGATGCGCAGGGGCAGCGGTATTGGCAATTTGTTCGACCATTTCGAGTGAGACCATCTCGCCTGCCACTTTGGCAAAGCGCTTAACACGACCTTTAATATGCACGAATCCTTGTGCATCAACATCGACAATATCGCCCGTGTTATACCAGCCAAGCCCATATTCTGTTTGAGGCGGATTAAGCACGCCAGGTGCGTCAAATAAGTAGTAACCCATCATCACATTTTCGCCACGCACATGTAGTAAGCCGCCAGTTTCAATGCCTGGCACCGCTTCTAGCTTATGTTCTAGGCCAGGTACAAATTGGCCGACGCTGCCGCTTAAGTTAGCGATAGGCGTGTTGGCTGAGATCACGGGAGCGCATTCGGTGGTGCCGTAGCCTTCTAAGATGCGAATACCAAATTTTTCAGAATAGGTTTTACGTACTTCCTCATTCAATTTTTCCGCGCCTGCTACCACGATTCTGAGTTTATAAAAATCGAAAGGGTGTGCGAATTTTGCGTAGTTGGCCAAGAACGTGCTAGTGGCAAAAAATAGGGTGCAACCTCGGTCGTAAATGATTTCCGGGATCACTTTGTATTGCAAAGGCGAAGGGAATACGTGAATTTTGATGCCATTGAGCAAAGCGATGAGCGTGCCTGTGAAGCCAAACGAGTGAAAAACTGGCAACACCATCATCATTTTATCGGTGGGGTTAAAATCTAACACGGCTGATATTTGTGCAACATTGGCCAAAATGCTTTTATGCGAATGTACCACGCCTTTGGGCTTGCCCTCACTGCCTGAGGTGAACAATATCACGGCGGGCTGATCATGCTTATTGGTTTCCATGGCAGAGCGTGGATAGTGCAGGGCGTAACCCATGAGCCAGGCGCGATCCATCATGCCAAATTGCGCGCGCAAATCTTCTAGATAAACGATATTGAGATTTTGAAAATTTGCGACCACGCTTTCAAGATTAGCGGCCTCAATAAATTTGTGTGAGGTAATGACAGTTTTGATATTGGCGGCGATACAGGCGTTTTGCATACCTGCTGTGCCAGCCGTGTAATTGAGCATGGCAGGAATGCGGTTAAATGCGCTCATGCCCAAAATAAGCGCCAGTGTGTTGGTAATGTTGGGCATAAGTACGGCAACGGCCTCATTAGGCGCACTGACTTTAGTGGCTAACTTCCCTAAGGCTAAACTTTTCTTCAGCAAGTCTTGATAGGTTTCTTCAGTTTCATTTAAGTCTTCGATTAATTTATAGCCGCTGCCGAACTTATCTACCGCATCTAAAAAAGCCTCGAATAGGGTGCGATTTTTTTGCGCTTGAAACAACATTTTTTGCATCACGCTACGCATACCTTCACCCGCAATGCGCCGTCTTTGCTTGGCTGTAGGAAAGCTATGATGTGATGGTTTAGGCATCACCACTCTGGTGGTAGGCATGATGGTTAACGTAACTTTTGGGTGCAATTTTCTTGGATGATGGCTGGATAAGCGCCCAAAATAGGATTCTGCCGCGCCATCAATACGCACAGGCAAAATGGTGGCACCCGTTTTAGCCGCAACAAAACCTGGGCCATCGTAAACCTTCATTAAGCTGCCTGTGATAGTGATGCGCCCTTCGGGAAAAATCACCACGTTTTTACCAGCCTCCAGCAACTTAATGACTTTTTTCATGGCGTATGGACTGGCTGGATCGACTGCCAAATGGGGAGTTAGTCGTAAAAATTGCCTAAACCACCAATTTTTTAGCACTGTGGTATGCACCACAAATGTAGCTTTTTTGGGGATAAACAGCCCCAGCAATAATCCATCTAAAAACGATTCGTGATTGGCGACAATCAATATGCCATCTTCGGCGGGGATGTTCTCTAAACCGCGCAATTCAACGCGAAATAGTATTCTGCTTATAAAACGTAAAATGCTGGCTAACATACAGCTCCCTAAATATCGTTCTTTATGTAATCTAAAACGCTTTGAATCTCTGTCATGATGAGGGTTTTATTCACCCAAAAAAATACCTCTTTACCAATCTTCTCGCTACTTAGCGCACCACTGTGATGTAATATTTTTAAATGATGCGTAACTGCAGTGCGCCCAAGCTTGGAACTTGCCACAATTTGTAGAATACTTAGACGTTCTTCTTTTTCAAACGTTAATAATAGTCGCTGACGTTGCTCGTCGCCTAGTGCGACAAATAAACTGGAGATATTTTTCCACTCATTTGGTATGTCGATGATTAATTTCATAACTATATAATTAGATATTTAGATTTATGTGTCAAGCTTAATATTAACAAAATTTTAAAATAGTCACAAAAAGCACAAATAAAAACGGGCGCCGAAGCGCCCGTTTGCTTATTGCTATCTTAAAAATTACGAGTGATAAGCACGCTCGCCATGCTCTGTTGTGTCTAAGCCTTCACGCTCAGATTCTTCAGAGACACGTAAACCAATCACCAAATCTACAATTTTGAGTGCAATATATGACACTACTGCAGAAACCACAATTGCAGTTATCACCGCGTAAACTTGCGCGGTCATTTGTGCGGCAAAGTTGTATTCACCAACAGCATTGGCAACGTAGTCATACACACCCATGCCGCCTAGCGCTGGGTTTACAAACACACCTGTTGCAAGCGCACCAAATATGCCGCCCACCGCATGCACACCAAATACATCCAGCGCATCATCGTAGCCAAAAGCATGTTTAATTTTTGACACAAAAATGTAGCAAATAGGCGAAACCAATAAACCGATGATAATGCCACCCATTGGCCCAACAAAGCCGCAAGCAGGCGTAATAGCCACCAAGCCAGCAACCGCGCCAGAAGCCGCACCCAACATAGATGGTTTTGATTTGTGGAACCACTCAACAAACATCCAAGATAATGTAGCAGCGCCTGCGGCAAGCATGGTATTTAAGAAAGCTAAAGATGCGTAGCCATTGGCTTCTAAGTTAGAGCCTGCATTGAAACCAAACCAGCCCACCCACAACAATGCTGCACCAACCATAGTTAAAGTTAAGCTGTGCGGTGTCATCGCTTCTTTACCATAGCCGATACGTTTGCCAAGAACTAAGCAAGCTACTAAGCCAGCCACACCAGCGTTAATGTGTACCACTGTACCACCCGCAAAGTCAAGAGCACCTTTAGCCCATAACCAGCCAGCGTTAGCTAATACAGTATTAAGTGATTCAGCGGTAGTAATTGCATCTGGGCCGTCCCAATACCAAACCATATGTGCCATAGGCAAATATGCAAAAGTAAACCAAAGTATCATAAAGGCTAGCACGGCCGAAAACTTCATGCGCTCGGCAAATGCACCAATAATCAATGCTGGGGTAATCGCTGCAAATGTTAGCTGAAAAGCTACAAAAATCAGTTCTGGAATATATACACCCTTGCTGAATGTCGCTGCAATTGATTCTGGTGTTACCCCCATTAAGAAGGCTTTGCCAAAACCACCAAAGAACGGGTTACCACCTGTAAACGCAACGCTGTAACCGTAAATAGCCCACAACACACCCAACAGTGAAAATATGACAAATGTTTGCATTAATACCGAGAGCATATTTTTTTGACGTACTAAACCCCCGTAAAATAAGGCCAAACCAGGAATCGTCATTAAAGTGACTAATGTTGTTGCTACAATCATCCAAGCTGTGTCACCTTTATTTGGAACAGGTGCTGGAGCTGCCGCAGCCTCGGCTGCAGGAGCCATTTCAGTTGCAGGAGTCATTTCGGCTGCAGGAGCCATTTCAGCTACTGGAGCTGGAACTTCTGGTGCTATAACTGAAGTTGCCGCGTCAGCTGCGGGCGCAGCATCTTCAGCAAAAGCTAAATTACTGGTTACGCCTAAACCAACTAGGGCAACTAATGATAATACAGATAATAATTTCTTCATTTTATTGCCCCTTATAGCGCATCAGGACCGGTTTCACCGGTACGAATGCGATAAACTTGTTCTAAATTAAACACAAAAATTTTGCCATCGCCAATTTTGCCAGTTGCGGCAGCTTTCTCAATCGCATCAATCACTTGGTCTAGCATGTCGTCTTTAATGGCGACTTCTAATTTTACTTTTGGCAAAAAATCCACTACATATTCAGCACCACGGTATAACTCGGTGTGGCCTTTTTGGCGACCAAACCCCTTTACTTCAGTGACTGTAATGCCTTGCACACCAATGGCAGACAAAGCTTCACGCACTTCGTCAAGCTTAAACGGCTTGATAATTGCGGATACGAATTTCATACCTAACTCCCTTCAATTTTACCTACACATTAAATAAACAACACATTTAGCGTAAGCAAAGCACGTGCCAAACAAAAAAATATGTTTATAATCAATGGAATAACAATATTAAATCAATATTACAATGGTGATTTAGCTTTTAAAATCTGCTAAACTGTAAAATATAATCGTAAAACACCGAGGTAAGATGATGTTTAATTCAGAAAAAATAAACGAAATATCTATAAAAATCAATGAGATGATAAAATCAAGCCCGTTAGCAGATGTTGAAAAGAACATAAATGCACTAATTAAGAGCGCATTCACCAAAATGGAGCTTGTTTCGCGCGAAGAGTTTGATGTTCAAGCTGAAGTGCTGCGTAACGCACGTGAAAAGCTTGTTTTATTAGAAGCAAAATTAGCAGAACTAGAAGAAAAACTAAAATAATAATGAGTCTTGCTGTTCTGTATAGCCGCGCGCTCAGCGGTATGGACGCGCCAGAAGTGGTGGTTGAAGTGCATCTCGCCAATGGCTTGCCGATGTTTACAATTGTCGGCCTGCCCGAGGCCGAGGTGAAAGAAAGCAAAGATCGTGTGCGCGCTGCGATTCAAACCGCGCAGTTCGAGTTTCCTGCACGGCGTATCACGGTAAACCTTGCCCCTGCAGATTTGCCCAAAGAAAGTGGCCGCTACGATTTGCCCATTGCGTTGGGTATTCTGGCGGCAAGTGGGCAGATTCCTAAAGAGCCATTAGCGCGATATGAAATTGCAGGTGAATTAGCGCTCACTGGTGAGCTAAGGCCTATACGTGGCGCGCTGGCAATGACATATCACATGACGCATCATCAAACAGCAGGCAAAACGACTAAAACCAAGCGAGCATTTATTCTGCCCCAAAATAGTGCGCTAGAAGCCAGCTTGGTGAAAGATGCGATTATCTACCCTGCAAACTCTTTGCTAGAAGTGTGCGCACACCTAAGTGGACATACTTCTTTAAATCAGTATGAATCTAAAGCAGAACTGCAAGCCATTGCCTACCCAGATTTTGCCGAGGTAAAAGGTCAATCGCAAGCCAAGCGTGCGCTAGAAATTGCCGCAGCGGGCGGCCACAGCGTACTCATGAGCGGTCCACCTGGCGCAGGCAAGAGCATGCTCGCCGCACGCTTTGCAGGTATTTTGCCTAGCATGACAGAAAGTGAGGCGTTAGAAAGCGCTGCCATACAATCGCTTAATGGTTCCTATAAATTAGAAAACTGGAAGCGCCGACCCTTTAGAAGCCCGCACCACACAGCTTCTGGCGTGGCCTTGGTGGGTGGAGGCAGCATTCCACGGCCTGGTGAAATTTCATTGGCACATCACGGCGTGTTGTTTTTAGACGAGCTGCCCGAGTTCGAGCGAAAAGTGTTAGAAGTGTTACGCGAGCCGCTTGAAAGTGGAAAAATCACCATTAGCCGCGCAGCGCGGCAAGCGGATTTCCCTGCGAGCTTTCAACTGCTCGCCGCCATGAACCCCTGCCCCTGCGGTTATTTGGGGCATTTCAACAACAAATGCCGCTGTACGCCAGATAATGTGGCGCGTTACAAAGCCAAAATTTCAGGCCCACTGTTAGACCGCATTGATTTACATATTGAAGTGCCTGCGCTAAAAGAAAACGAACTCACCTCTGCCGCCAATGCAGAGAACAGCAAGAGTATCCGTTCACGCGTTGAGCGCGCCCGAGAGCTCCAGCTAAAACGCCAAGGCAAAGCCAATTTTGCACTGGGTAGTTTAGAGATTGATGCGTTTTGCCAGTCCGACGATGCAGGTTTAAGCTTACTAAAAACCGCCATTTCGCGCTTAAACTTATCTGCGCGTGCGTACCATCGCATTTTAAAAGTGGCCAGAACCATCGCCGACTTGAGTGGAGATACCGATATAAAACCTAGCCACATAGCCGAGGCGGTTCAATATAGGCGTGGTGATAGTAACTGAAAAGTATTGATATGATTGCCCATTTAAGCTACTTTATTGCTTGAATATAAGCGCATTCTTACACGTCTACAATAGAAAAGTTTTATCTGAAAGCAAACAATGCAAGCTGATCCCGAATCAAAAGTCGCTACTCAATTAAGCCCTGAGTTGCCAGCCGATAATTTATTTCCATCAAACGATCCCGTGCAAGTGAGAAATGTGGCTTTGCTCATCATTTCTAGCATTGCAGTGATTTTTGCATTGGATTGGGCGCAAAGTTTTATCATCACGGTATTGTTAGGTGGACTTTTAGCTTACGCATTAAATCCATTAGTCATCAGGCTAGAAAGCATTAAAGTACACCGTGTTATTGGCTCATCACTAATTATCATCGCTTTGGTGGCTGGCATCATCTTTTCAGGCTACGCGTTACGTGGTCAAGTGCAATCTATTATTTCAATTTTACCTGAAGCTGCGGTTAAGCTTACTTCTGGTATTGCCGTTAAGCGTGGCGACCCATTGACCAATATGCAAAAAGTGCAGATAGCTGCGAATCAAGTTGAAACGGCGGCTAGTTCAGTTGAAAACAATATTAAAACTAAAAAAAAGCCAGTCATGCGAGTAGTTTTAGAAGAGCCTAAATTTAAAATTGGTGATTTTCTTTGGCGAGGTTCTTTAGGCGTTTTCGGCTTTATTGGGGAAGCCATTACGATGATTTTCCTCGCTTACTTCTTCCTGCTGTCTGGTGACACTTTCAAGCGCAAGCTAGTTAAAATTACTGGGCCTTCGTTAACGCGCAAAAAAATTACAGTGAATATACTTATTGATATCAATAGCTCCATACAAGGCTACATGTTCATGCTGTTAATCAC
>JANLWF010000036.1:0-4382 GCA_031364385.1 Methylotenera sp. | reverse complement strand
TGCCCTCTGACTACTTGCTGCTCAAAGGGTTGCTGCACGTCAAAGCAGGCACAGCGCGCGTGTTGAAGGTGAGCGAATCGAGTGAACAAAAACGTACCATCGTGTTTGTTTCGCACGATTTAGACGAAGCACTAAGAATAGGCAACCGCATCTGCATTATGGAAGGCGGTCGTGTGGTGCAAGTAGGCACCTCGGACGATATTTTGCAGCGTCCTGCCGACGAATATGTAAAAGCGTTTTTTAATGGGGTGGATACTAACAAATATCTCACTGCTAAAGATGTGGCGCTGAAAGAGCAAGTGACTATTTTTGAGCGCCCAGATGACCCTGCAAACGGCTTTAGCGCTGCCTTAGAGCGTATGCGTATGTATGACCGTGTGTATGCTTTTGTGCTTGACGAGCAACACAAAGTACTGGGGGTTGTCTCGGCAGAATCGCTATTAAATTGCATTAATCAGCCTAATAAAAAACTGCGCGATGCCATTTTGCCAGGCAAAACCGCTATTCCCAGCTCAATGCCATTAAACGAAGTATTACGAAAAGTAGTGGAATACCCGTGTCCCCTGCCTGTGGTGGATGAAAATGGTGAGTACATTGGCGCGATTACCAAAACAGTCTTGCTACGCAAACTTTGTAAGGAGAAACTAGCATGAGCTACAAAATCCCTGTAGGTGAATGGGTGGCCGCCGCCGTAAAATGGCTAGAGAACAATGATCACGGCCTATTCGATAAAATTGGCAAAATTATCGATGCCTCAACAGGCGCGATAGAAAATAGCCTCATGTTCATCCCATTTTGGCTGCTGGCGGCCATATTTATTGGCATTGGCTTTTGGCGATTAGGCTGGAAATTTGCGCTATTTTGTGCGGCATCGCTACTGCTTATTGCCAACATGGGCTTTGCCCATCAAACCGTAGTCACACTCGCGCTGATTTTCTCGGCTACTTTAATCAGCTTAACTTTTGGTATTCCTTTTGGCATTTGGGCAGGCCGAAACGATAATGCAGAAGCCATTATCAGGCCGATTTTAGATTTTATGCAAACCATGCCCGCCTTTGTTTACTTGATTCCTGCTGCCATGTTTTTTGGGCTGGGTCGCGTACCAGGCGTTATTGCCACGGTGATTTTTGCCATGCCCCCTGTGGTGCGGCTCACCTCGCTCGGCATCCGCCAAGTCAATAAAGAGCAAGTCGAGGCTGGCATTGCGTTTGGCTGTACGCCTACGCAGCTATTGTTCAAAGTGCAAATCCCCAGCGCCATGGCCAACCTATTCGCAGGCATCAATCAAACCATTATGATGGCACTATCGATGGTGATTATCGCCTCAATGGTAGGCGCGGGCGGCTTGGGCAATGATGTGCTGTCTAGTATCTCGCGCTTAGATATAGGGCTAGGTTTTGAAAGTGGCCTAGGCGTGGTGTTGCTCGCGATTATGCTAGACCGCATTACCGAAAGTTTTGGGGTAAAGCGAGCTGCAAAATAAGCAGCGCTAAAAAGTGACTGATGCTTATTGATTAATGTTATATTTTGGTCGGGACAGCAAGATTCGAACTTGCGACCCCATGCCCCCCAGGCATGTACGCTACCAGGCTGCGCTATGCCCCGAACCGCGCTGCTATTGCTTGCAACGAGTGTATATTATAAATGAAAAGCGCCAGGCTAAACCTGGCACTATTAAATAAAACTATAATCTACTTAAGCGCGCAACAATTGTATCACTTGGCGCATTTCTTGTTTGAGTGTGTGAAAATC
The DNA here is from genome assembly GCA_031364385.1 of Methylotenera sp. Taxonomy (GTDB): domain Bacteria; phylum Pseudomonadota; class Gammaproteobacteria; order Burkholderiales; family Methylophilaceae; genus Methylotenera_A. The sequence goes on along the minus strand of JANLWF010000036.1, from coordinate 2,630 downwards.
AAAATCGTTGGCTGATGCTGTTGCTATGGGCGAAGCTTGAGCGCTTATTTGCGGTAAATTTTGCACTAACTGTGTCGTTTCACTTTTGTCTTCAGCGCCATCTAAACGGTTACGCGCACCACTAATAGTAAAGCCTTGCTCGTAAAGTAGCTCGCGAATTTTTCGAATTAATAAAACCTCGTGATGCTGATAATAACGGCGATTGCCACGACGTTTTACGGGCTTAAGTTGGGTAAACTCTTGCTCCCAATAGCGCAATACATGTGGTTTTACACCACACAACTCACTGACCTCGCCAATAGTAAAGTAGCGCTTGGCGGGAATAGACGGTAATTGTGCTAGTTTGGTGTGATCTTGCATAGGTTAATGACTACCTTATTGGGCGTAATGCTCTTCTACCTTGCTTTTTAATTTTTGGCTGGCATGAAATGTAACCACGCGACGCGCAGTAATGGGAATTTCTTCGCCAGTTTTTGGGTTGCGCCCTGGGCGCTCAGATTTTTTGCGTAGTTCAAAATTGCCAAAACCTGATAATTTTACGCTATCACCTGTCTCTAAGGCGGTGCGCACTTCTTCAAAAAACGCTTCTACCATGTCTTTTGCCTCACGTTTATTTAAACCCACCTGCTCAAATAGTAAATCAGCTAAATCAGCCTTTGTTAATGTCATGCAAATCCCCTGTGCTTTAATGCTTATTCTAAATTAATTGCGTAATGATGCGCCGAATTGATTTTCTAATAATTTTAGCAGTTCGGCCATTGCTGTTTCTGCTTCAATATCCAACAAAGTTTTATGAGTATCTTGCATAAGTACAAGAAATGCAAGGCTTTTTTTATTTTCTGCAATACCTTTTCCCTGATAGATATCAAAGAGTTGTATTTGTTGCACTAAGGAAATTTTAGCAGAATTTACTGCATCAACAATAGCCTGAGCGGGTAAATTAGCATCTACCACCACGGCAATATCGCGGCGTACTGGCAAAAATTTAGGCACTTCTTGATACTTTGCCAATTGCGTTTGCATAAGCGGCGCAAGCGCTAACTCAAACAACACTGTATTTTTTGACAGGCTATATTGCTGCTGCCATTTTGGATGCAGCTTTCCAAGCCAGCCGATTGACTTGTTATCCAAGTAAACGCGCGCCGATTGGCCTGGGTGCAAAGCTGGGTGTGCTTCTTGGCGATACTCTGCTTGATTGCGCGTTAAACTATCTACGCTCGCTTTTACATCGTAAAAATCGACATCGCGCACTGCACTACTCCACTGCTCTGGCTGAAAAGTGCCGTAGCATAAGCCAGAAACTTGTGCCTCTTCTTTATAACCTTTCTTATCAGCAAAATAGCTGGCGCCAATTTCAAATAGCATGGCGCGCTCTTGCTTGCGATTTAAATTGTAGGTGAGCGCATCTAGCAAACCGCCCCACAGGCTGCTGCGCATCACGCTCATATTGCTGGCGATAGGGTTTTTAAGCGCAATTGGCGCCGTGTTTCCCATCAAATCGCGTTCCCAGCTTTCATCCACAAAGCTGTAAGTAACCACTTCTTGGTAGCCTTGAGATTGTAGAGTAACGGCCACAGAAGCCTTATTCCATGAGGCTTCTGTGGCAGGAAGCATATTTAATGCGGCTTCTGGTGCAATTGCTGGAATTTTATCGTAGCCATGCAGACGCGCGACTTCTTCGATTAAATCTTCCTCGCGTGTAATGTCGAAGCGATAACTCGGCGCTTGCACTGCAAAGCCATCTGCGGTTTCAGAATATTCAAAGCCTAATTGTGCGAGTAATGTGCCCACCGTTTTTTGCGCAATGGTAATACCCAATACCGAGAGCAAGCGTTTTTGGCGCAAATTAACGATGTTGCGCACTGGAAAGGCCGTTACCGCTTTGGTGATTGAGCCTGCTTTACCGCCACAAATTTCCAATATCAGCCCAGATGCACGCTCAAGCGCATTCAACGTATTGCCGAAATCTACGCCGCGCTCGAATCTAAAGGATGAATCGGTGCTTAAGCCCAGTCGACGGGCTTTGCCTACGAGTGCATCGGGCGTAAAAAACGCACTTTCTAAGAAAATATTTGTTGTAGCATCAGTCACAGAAGTCGGTTCTCCGCCCATAATGCCCGCCAAGGCAATCGCGCCGCTGATGTCAGCGATCACCAAATCATCGTCTTTCAATTTCACTTCGGTATCGTTCAACAATTTAAGCGATTCGCCTGCTTTGGCAAAACGCACTTCAATATGGTCACCCAACCTGGCTAAATCAAAGGCATGCATGGGCTGGCCGAGCTCTAAAAGCACATAATTGGTAATATCGACAATCGCGCTGATGCTACGCACACCGCTACGCTCAAGATTACGCACCATCCAATCGGGCGTTTTGGCTTGGGCATTCACACCTTCAATCGCGCGGCCATAATAGGCGGGGCAGGTATCTGGCGCATTCACCAATACGGCAAAAGTACGTTCCGATGCGATACTTGCAGGCGTAATTTTTGGCAAACTTAGTGACGCGCCAGTAATGGCCGCCACGTCACGTGCAATGCCTAAAATGCTTAAGCAATCGGCACGGTTTGGCGTGAGTTTTAGCGTGAGTAAATTGTCGTTTAAATCTAAATATTTCCGAATATCGGTAC
>JANLWF010000017.1:0-2443 GCA_031364385.1 Methylotenera sp. | reverse complement strand
CAAAAAATTACCCATCCAGACGATTTAGATGAGAACCTAGCGGGCTATGAACGCATATTGGCAGGCGATATTGATAGCTTTAGCATGGAAAAACGCTATATATGCAAAGATAAATCGATACTGTGGGTCGATTTAGAAGTAGGTTGTGTGCGCGATGCCAACCATGAAATCGAATATTTTATTGCCGTGGTAGAAGATATATCTCCACGCAAACTAGCGATTGAAGATAGTCGCCGCTTTTTTACGTTATCGCAAGAATTATTATGCACCGCTGGCTTTGATGGCTACTTTAAAAAGTTCAATAACGCTTGGGAAGCATCGCTTGGTTACAGCTTAGAAGAGTTGCTAGCCAAACCATTCATTGAGTTTGTACATCCTGATGACCAAGAGAAATCGCAAAATTTAGTTTCAAAGTTAGTTAATGGTCATAATACCAGTGCTTTTGAAAATCGCTTATTGTGTAAAGATGGCTCTGTGCGCTGGCTATTATGGAGTACCGTTTCGGTGGTAGAAGAGCAATTGCTTTACGCATCTGCACGTGATATTACTGAACGCAAAAAAATAGAACAAGATTTGCAAATACGTACAGAACAGTTTGAATGCTTGATTAATGCTGCCCCGTTTGGCATTTTTCTGATAGATGAGGATTTTCGCGTTGCGCAGGTCAACCCTTATGCGCTACCAGCATTCGGTAATACACCTAACTTAATCGGCCGTGACTTTGGCGAAGTGATGCACCTCATTTGGCCAACAGATAAAGCCAATGAAGTGATTGAAATATATAAGCATACGCTTGAAACAGGTGTATCTAGTTTAAAAAGAGAAATGATTGAGCAACGTGCCGACCGTGGCACAATAGAGTACTACGCTTGGGAAATCCACCGCATACCGCTTCCAAACGGCAAACAAGGCGTAGTGTGCTACTTTCAAGACATTTCTGAGCGCGTATTAGCGCAACAGGCTATTGTTGAAAGTGAACATCGCTACCATACGCTATTTAAGTGCATGGATGAAGGTTATTGCGTGATAGAAATAATTTTTGGTGCACAGCATAATGCGATTGATTATCGGTTTTTAGAGGTAAATCCACCGTTTGAAGAACAATCTGGCCTAGTTAACGCCACAGGTAAAACCATATTAGAGCTAATACCTGATTTTAACCCTGAACTTATTGCCACTTATGGGCAAGTCGCATTAACAGGCAACCCGATTCGCTTTGAATTTGAAGTACCAGAATTAAATCGTTGGTTTGACCTTTATGCGTTTAGAATTAAAAGCCCAGAAAATAACAAGGTTGCCGTTTTATTTTCCAATATTACCGAGCGCAAACACGCACAACAAGCCTTAATAGACAGTGAAAGGCGTTTGCAAGCATTTGTGGTGTCTAGGTCAGACGTTATTTACAGCATGAACTCAGATTGGAGCGTAATGCACCAATTGCAAGGTCGAGATTTTATTGTTGATAGCAAACAATCGAATGCCAATTGGTTACAAGACTACATCCATCCTGATGACCAATCCTTAGTGCTTGAGAAAATAAATCAAGCCATTCAAAGCAAAAGTGTTTTTGAAATGATGCACCAGGTTGTGCGGGTAGATAACACCTTGGGTTGGACGTTCTCGCGCGCGGTGCCAGTAATAAATAGTGAAGGTGAAATTATAGAGTGGTTTGGTACGGCTAGGGATATAACAGAACGTAGAGCTGAACAGGAAGCACTGCGCCAAAGCGAAGAGCGTTTTCGCGTTTTATTTGATTTAGGCCCAGTGGCCATGTACACCGTGGATTCAAACGGAACAATTCAAGAATTTAATCAAAATGCAATCGCATTATGGGGGCGTGAACCAAGGCGCGGCGACCCTAGTGAGAGTTATTGCTGCGCCTATAAAATTTATCAGCCAGATGGCACGCTGGTGCCACATGCACATAATGCAGTAGCCGATGTGTTAGAAGGTAAGATTCCAGCGGCAATTGATATAGAAGCTGTTTTAGAGCGGCTCGATGGCTCGCGCGTTTGCGTGGTTGCCAATGTTGTGCCATTAAAAAATGAGCAAGGTGAAATCATTGGCGCGATGAACTGTATGGTGGATATGACTTATAGAAAAAATGTCGAAGATGCACTAGTTTCCAATAACGTTGAGCTGCAAACCGCAAAATTAAATGCCGAAAAGGCCAATCATGCAAAATCAGAATTTTTATCCAGCATGAGTCATGAACTGCGCACACCGCTTAACTCTATATTGGGCTTTGCCCAGCTGTTAGAATCTAGCGCAACGCCGCTCACGCTGACGCAGACACGCAATATTCATCAAATTTTGCAGGCAGGCTGGTATTTGCTAGAACTGATTAACGAAATTCTAGATTTAGCACAAATTGAATCTGGCAAACAAGCCTTGCTGCTAGAGCGTGTATCAATTAAAGACGTAATGCACGAATGCGCAAACA
>JANLWF010000015.1:0-3228 GCA_031364385.1 Methylotenera sp. | reverse complement strand
GATGAAATGACCAGAATCCTGACGATGAATGGGAAAATAATAATGAATGTTCCTTTCTACTATTGGCTCCATGAACAGCCTCATGATTACTATAGATATACTGAATTTGCGTTGCGTCGATTTGCAGAAAACTCTGGGCTGAGATTGATTCAACTAAAGCCTATAGGTAGCGTACCAGAAATTATGGCCGATATTTTTGCGAAAAATATTCTTCGATTACCAAAACTGGGGCGCTCACTTGCGCTTATCGCTCAATGGGTTACTTTACGTTTCATAAGAACCAAGCTAGGCAAGAAAGTATCAGAAGCGACTAGTAGCAATTTTCCATTAGGCTATTTCTTAGTAGCAGAAAAATCATACCAATCTAACCATCAAAGTCGACCATTAACCTTTACATTGATAGCTTAAACAATATTGGGAGTTGTGCCAAAATTAATACTGCTAGCTTTGTTACTGAGTAGCAGCTTACCTTTATCTAACCTGCTTTTAGATAATAAAAAAGGCAGCCTAAGCTGCCTTTTTGCACACATAATTGCTTAATGTGTTGTTTTACGTAGCCGCTCAATGGCTTGAATTTGCGCAAGCGCTTCAGATAATTCTGCCTGTGCTTTTGCGTAATCCATATCCGATGTGCGGTTTTTCATCGCCTCCATCGCGGCTTCTTTGGCTGCTTTCGCTTTGGCTTCATCTAAATCATGACCACGAATAGCCGTATCTGCCAACACGGTAATCATGCCAGGTTGCACTTCTAGCAAACCGCCAGAAATAAAAATCACCACTTCTTCAGCCGCGTCTGCTAATTGAATGCGTAACGCACCTGGTTTGATGGTAGTAATCATCGGTGCGTGATTCGGATAGATACCCACTTCACCCGCGCTAGCAGGGGCGACCACAAATTCGGCTTCGCCTGAGAATATGCTTGCTTCTGCGCTTACCACATCGATATGAACTGTATTTGCCATTTTTTTCCTTAAACGTTTAACTAATAACTAGCGATTAGTTAAGTGTTTTCGCTTTTTCTACTGCCTCTTCAATGCCGCCCACCATGTAAAACGCCTGCTCTGGCAAGTGATCATACTCGCCCGCAACAATGGCTTTAAAGCCTTTGATGGTGTCTTTTAGCGGTACGTATTTGCCTGGTGAGCCAGTAAACACTTCAGCCACGTGGAACGGTTGTGACAAGAAACGTTGGATTTTACGTGCACGGCCAACGGCTAGTTTATCTTCTGGAGATAACTCGTCCATTCCCAAAATCGCAATAATATCGCGTAGTTCTTTATAACGCTGTAGAGTTTGTTGCACTGAACGAGCAACATTGTAATGCTCTTCGCCCACGACCAATGGATCAAGCTGACGTGATGTTGAATCTAGTGGATCTACTGCTGGGTAAATGCCTAAAGAAGCAATATCGCGACTCAACACAACGGTTGAATCCAGATGTTGGAAAGTCGTCGCTGGTGATGGATCGGTCAAGTCATCGGCAGGTACATAAACCGCTTGAATAGAGGTAATAGAACCTGTTTTAGTTGAAGTAATGCGCTCTTGTAAACGGCCCATTTCATCCGCGAGCGTAGGTTGGTAACCTACAGCTGAAGGCATACGGCCTAACAACGCAGATACTTCAGTACCGGCCAATGTGTAACGGTAGATGTTGTCCACAAAGAACAACACGTCACGGCCTTCGTCACGGAATTTTTCTGCCATGGTTAAACCTGACAGCGCTACACGTAAACGGTTGCCTGGTGGCTCGTTCATTTGACCGAACACCATGGCTACTTTTGATTCTTTCATGTTATCAAGCTTAATCACACCCGCTTCTGCCATCTCATGATAGAAGTCATTACCTTCACGCGTACGCTCGCCCACACCAGCAAATACTGATAAACCTGAGTGCTGTTTTGCAATGTTGTTGATCAGTTCTAGCATGTTTACAGTTTTACCTACACCCGCGCCACCGAACAAGCCGACTTTACCGCCTTTAGCGAATGGACAAACCAAGTCAATTACCTTGATGCCCGTTTCTAGCAAGTCAACAGAAGGTGATAGCTCTTCAAATTTTGGCGCTTTTTGGTGGATTGAACGACGCTCGTCGCAATCAATCGGACCTACGTCATCAATAGGGCGGCCTAGCACATCCATAATACGGCCTAGTGTGCCAACGCCTACTGGCACGGTAATTTGTGTACCTGTCGCTTTAAACGCGGTACCGCGCGCAAGGCCGTCAGATGAGCCCATGGCAATGGTACGCACAATGCCGTCGCCCAATTGCTGTTGCACTTCTAGCGTTAAGCCAGCTTCTGCTTGGCTAGTTGCATCGTCAATAATCAATGCATCAAACACTTTTGGCATTTGATCGCGTGGAAATTCCACGTCAACCACCGCGCCAATACATTGTACGACACGACCGATTTTAACTTGAGCTTCGTTTACTGCATTTGCTTTTGCCATCTTTATATCCTATTCAAACTTAATCTGTTGAATTATAAAATTTACGTTTTTTTGTAATATGTTGTATCTGTTATGAAACCGCTGCCGCACCGCCAACAATCTCCGAGATTTCTTTAGTGATCGCTGCTTGACGCGCTTTGTTGTAAACCAATTTCAAGTCGCCAATGACTTCTTTAGCATTGTCAGACGCTGATTTCATCGCCACCATACGGGATGATTGCTCTGAAGCCATGTTTTCTGCCACAGCGTTATACACCAACGATTCAATATAGCGCGTCATCAACTGATCAATGACAGGCTTTGCTTCTGGCTCATAAATGTAATCCCAATGACCTTTAGCTGTGCCAATATTGACCGCACCCTTAATGACGCCGCTAGCCGAAAGTGCATCAACCTTAGCATGTGCAGGTTCAATGCCTATATGCTTGCTAGTTAAAGGTAGCAGCTGCTCCATCACTGGTTCTTGCTTCATGGTGTTTATAAAGCGTGTGTAACAAATGTACAGCTGGTCAATTTCGCCTGCGGTATATGCGTCCAACATCACTTTAATCGTGCCAATCAGTGTTTCCATGTGCGGTACGTCGCCCAAACCGATGATATGTGATTTCACATCCGCACCCACGCGATTCATAAAGCCAAGACCTTTATTACCAATCGCGCTGATGGCAATTTTTTTGCCTTCGGTTTCCCAAGTTTTCATCTGATTCACAGATAAACGCAACATATTGGTATTTAAGCCGCCGCACAAGCCTTTATCAGAACTCACCACAATCAAGCCAA
>JANLWF010000005.1:0-3954 GCA_031364385.1 Methylotenera sp. | reverse complement strand
CAAGATTAGCGGAAATCCACGCGCTGCTGGCTTATGATGCGGGTTTAAGCAGTGAAAAATTTAATCCGATTATTTTAAAATCCCTAGATTTAGACGCTACTTTAGTGCAGCCAGCCAAATTAACAAATGCGCCTAAAAACTTACAAGAAAAAGCCCTTCTTAACCGCTTGGATATTAGGCGTAGCTTAGAAAAATATGCCGCAGCGGAAGCTAAAATTAAATTAGAAGTCGCGAAACAAACGCCTGATATTTCGCTCAGCCCAGGTTTTGCCTTTGAGTTTGGCGATAGTATTTGGTCGCTAGGCTTTTCTACTTTACTAAATTTACTGAACACGAATCAAGCACTTATTGCAGAAGCTACGCAATTACGCGAGGTTGAAGGCGCACAATTTGAGGCGTTGCAAGCCAAAATTATAGGTGATTTAAGCCAAAATTTAGCGATTTACCAAGCTAGTCTGCAGAACATTAATCAAATTAAAATGCAGCAAGCAACGCAAATGCAATATAGCCAAGCACTACAAAAACAGTTTGATGCAGGGCTGATTGACCGCTTAGCATTGACGCAGAATAGCCTGAATACAGGATTGCTCGAGCAACAATTACTAAACGCACAATTTAACAACTTGAATGCAGCCTTAGCGATTGAGGACACCATGCAGCACCCTCTTTTTGACGATTTTTCTATGCCAACTCAATAAATCATGAACAAAAAACTCAGCCTAATTATAGTGATTCAAGCCTTACTCATTATTGGCTTATTTTGGGTGCTGATTTTTTATGCCAAAGATGAATTTGAGGCTTACCAAAGCAGTCTAGGGGAAGAGATTGAAAGTCCTAGCCATATTACTGAAAATGCTGGCATTAATATTGTGAACTTATCGCCTGCCACCCAACAAAACAGTGGCATTACAACGGCTAAGCTTAATAGCATTTCATTTCAAGGTGAGGTTAAAAGTTTTGGCAATGTAGTGAGTATCGATAGCCTAATGGAGGCAAAAGCTAAGTTTTTGAACCTTAAAACTAATATTGACATCGCACGTTCTGGCAGCGTTCAAAATATTCAGCAATATCAGCGACTTAAATCCTTAAATGAAGATGATAAAAACGTTTCTGATCGCGCTGTGCAAGAAGCTTTGGCGATGGTAAATGCCGATAAAGCCAGCGTCTCTTCTAGCGAATTGCAGCTTAGGAATCTACACACAAACACAAAGCTACAATGGGGCGAAGCCCTTGCTAAACTCGCGTTTGAGGATAAATTAGCACCACATTTAGCGAGCCTGTTGGATAGAAGAAATGTGCTCATTCAAGTGAGTTTGCCGCTTAATGCCGCAACGCCTAAAGCGAGCTCTACTATTAATGTGACACCTTTGAATGACTCAACTTCTTCAATTAAGGCTGTTTACGTTTCACCCGCCTCTACCAGTGATTCCAGCGGTTATGGCAAAACTTTTTACTACAGTGCGCCTGCCGATTTATTGCGGATTGGTATGCGTGTCAATGTGAACATCGGCAGTAACGCAAGCGATGCAGCAAAAGGTGCAATTATTCCCAACACCGCTGTGGTGTGGTACGCGGGCAAGCCGTGGGCGTACTTCAAACAAGATAAAAATAAAGCAGGATTAGACCAATTTGTGCGTAAGCCTATTTCTGCAGATAGCGAAGTTGGCTCTGGTATTGACAGCGGCTGGTTTAATCAAGCTGTTGATGAAAATAGCGAAGTTGTAGTGAGTGGTGCACAACTATTGCTTTCGGAAGAGTTTAAATACTTAATCAAAAATGAGAATGAGGACTAGCTTGCCATGATGTCGGCAATCGTTCGTTTCTCAATTCACTTTTATGGCGTGATTATTGGCTTGGCGTGCCTAGTGGTGCTGTACGGCATCTACAGCCTTACGCGTAGTAATTTAGACGTTTTTCCTGAGTTTTCACCCACGCAAATTATCATTCAAACCGAATCACCAGGTCTATCGGCAGACCTAGTTGAAAGTCTTGTTTCACAGCCGATTGAAACTAGCGTTGCAGGCACAGTGGGCGTGGCGAGTATGCGTTCACAGTCAATACCTGGCTTGTCGATTGTGACTGTCATATTTAATGAAAACACAGATATATATAGAAACCGCCAAGTGGTTGCCGAGCGCTTGAGCACGCTCAGCAACCAGATTCCACGCGGTATTACACCCAACATTACACCGCTCACATCAAGCGCTAGTACGGTGTTAGGCTTTGGTGTCACTTCAAAAAACCGCAGTTTGATGGAGTTGCGCACACTGGTCGACTGGACGATTGTGCCGCATTTATTGGCGATTCCAGGTGTGGCAGATGTAAACGTGTTTGGCGGTGAAGTGCGGCAGTTTCAGGTGCAGATTAATCCCGAAAAACTCCTTCAATATCAGCTTAATATTAATGACGTGGTGGAGGCCACAAAAAAAGCCACGGGGGTGAGCGGTGCAGGGTTTATTCAAAACAATAATCAACGCATTATTGTAAATACCGAAGGCCAGGCCACTACAGTGGCCACTTTAGCCAAATCTGTTGTGCTGCATAAAAATGGAGTTAGCATTACGCTTGGCGATATTGGCAGCGTGGTAGAAGGTGCAGCGCCATCGATTAGTGCGGCCGCAATTAACGAAGAAACTGGTATTTATTTATCGGTGCAAGGGCAGCTGGGCGCTAATACTCATGCGGTTACACAAGCCATTGAATTTGCAATTAACGAGCTAAAACCTAATCTGACAAACGAGCAAGTTACACTGCACGAAGGTTTATTTCGCCCTGCAAATTTTATCGATACAGCAATCGCAGGCGTACGTATGGATATTCTCATCGGCTCGATTTTGGTTATCGCCGTATTGTTCTTGTTTTTGTTTAACGCTCGCACCGCGTTTATCTCCGCCACCGCTATTCCGCTGTCATTGCTCAGTGCCATTGTGATATTGAGCTATTTTGATATTGGCCTCAATATTATGGTATTAGGCGGCTTGGCCATCGCGCTGGGCGAGGTGGTCGATGACGCGATTATCGACACCGAAAATATTTTTAGGCGCTTAAAAGAAAATCGCAACTTATCAAATATTCAGGGGGCAATGCCTGCGCCCATTTATAAGGTCGTGTTCGATGCTTCAATGGAGGTGCGTAACTCGGTGGTTTACGCAACCATCATTGTCGCGCTGGTATTTATGCCGCTACTCACCTTGTCTGGGGTGGCAGGCAAGCTGTTTGCACCTTTGGGCTTTGCTTATATTGCGGCGATTATGGCCTCGCTAGTGGTCGCGCTCACACTCACACCCGCCTTGTGTTACCTTATGTTGGGCAATGCGCAACTAAGTACTGAGGATTCGCCAATAATTCGCACCATTAAAGCTGGCTACATTAAGTTATTACATGCCATCGAAAAGCGCTACAAATTAGTCATTAGCATCAGCTTTTTACTCATTGCATTGGGGCTGGGTATTTTGCCTTTATTCAAAAGCCAATTTATCCCTGCCCTGCACGAAGGCCATTTTATTATGCACATGACTGCCGTGCCAGGCACCTCTGAGCAAGAATCTTTGCGGCTTGGCAGTCGAGTTTCTAAAGCCATTAGAGCTATTGATGGCGTTAAATCGGTGACGCAATGGGTAGGTCGCGCTCAAAATGGTGCGGATACGTTTGGCACACATTACAGTGAGTTTGAAATCGAAATCGGTACTTTATCAGGCCAAGAACAAGACCGAATTTTGGCTGAGATTCGTGAGGTATTAGCTGGGCAAGAGAGCAACAGTAAAGATCAAACAAAAACTGGCTTCGTCGGCGTTAATTTTGCCATCAACACCCTCCTCACCGAGCGCATCGAAGAAACCATTTCTGGCTATGCAGCTTCTACCGTCATCAACATTTACGGCAACGATTTAGATGCATTAGACCGCGACGCACAAAAAATCGCAACTGTCGTTAATAGTACAAAAGGCGCAACAG
>JANLWF010000375.1:0-2100 GCA_031364385.1 Methylotenera sp. | reverse complement strand
ATGTTTTATAGTCTGTGGGCTGTTTTTGCATGTTGTCTTTATGCATGTTGTGGTGGTCGCATTTATTACCCATTTCATGAATCATCTTCAATTCAGCTTCATCCAAAGTACCGTCTTTATTGGCGTCCATGTGATCAAACTAGTTCTTGGTTCTGTTTTCGTTATGTAGTTTATATTCTTCATACGTCACCTTGCCGTCTTTATTGGCATCGGCGGAGTTTTTGTATTGCTCTTTTTGCGCGTCAGCCTCCCCTGCCTCGTGGTGATTCGCCAAAGCTGTGTTAGAACTAAAAATGGCAACATATAACTACAGAGCAGACATTAAATTCAATTTCATTTAAAACTCCTATTCATTCAACAAAATAAAATAATCTTACCAGCACGCTTAACTAGACATTGTCATGCAGTAAAATGTTCAAATGTTAAGAGAGTCAAAATGTTAAGTTATAGGCACGCCTTTCACGCAGGCAACCACGCCGATGTGCTTAAACACTATGTGCTAAGCCTGGTGTTAGATTATTTCAACCAAAAAGTTGCACCTTATTGGGTGATTGACACGCACGCGGGCGCGGGCATGTACGCGCTAAAAAGTGAGTTTGCACAAAAAAATGCAGAATTTGAGAATGGCATAGCGCGACTTTTTACTGCAAACAATTTGCCAGAATCGCTGGCAAACTTTGTAAAAATAATTAAAAAATACAATGTAAACTACAATAAAAACAATGCGTTAAATTTTTATCCTGGCTCACCTAAAATCGCAGAGAGTTATTTGCGTAAAGACGATAAACTTCGCTTATTTGAGCTGCACCCCAGCGATTGCAAATTGCTGAATGAAAATTTTAACCATAAAGATAAGCAAACCAGAATTGAAATGCAAGATGGCTTTGCAGGCATCAAAGCCTGCCTACCGCCTCCCACTAAACGCGCCGTGGTATTGATAGACCCACCTTATGAACTAAAAGGTGATTACAGCCGCGTGGTGGATTGCCTGCAAGACAGCTTGAAACGCTTTGCGACTGGCACTTATTTAATTTGGTATCCGCTATTGCAACGACCAGAACCTGCCATCATGGTAGAAAAACTAATGCGTTTATCATCAAATTGGTTGCAAGTAGAAATGTGCGTAGAGGCGCCTTGCGAAGAGGGTTTTGGCATGTTTGGTAGCGGCATGTTTATTATTAATCCACCCTATACCTTGCCGAAAATACTGGATGAAACCATGCCTGTGTTAAAGCAAATTTTAGAGCAGGATGGCTCTGCAAATTTGTTCCTTGCAAGTAACATCAGGTAAAATACCGCTACTAAACCTTAAGGCAATCCTATGCAAACAAAAACATCCCCCACCGCATACAAGCAAACCAATATTATGTCTAACGTATTATTTGGCAGCCGCTGGCTACAACTGCCACTTTACTTGGGCTTAATTGTTGCACAGGCAGTTTACGTGTATTTTTTTGGGGTGGAGCTTTATCACCTTGTATATAAAATTCCACACTTGGTTGAATCTGAAATCATGCTGATTGTGCTGGGTTTAATTGATGTGGTGATGATTTCAAACTTGCTGATTATGGTGATTGTGGGCGGTTATGAGACCTTTGTATCGCGCCTTAATTTAACTGGTCACCCAGACGAGCCCGATTGGTTATCGCACGTCAACGCCAACTTGCTGAAAGTAAAATTGGCTACGGCGATTATCGGTATTTCATCAATTCATCTGCTTAAAACCTTTATTAACGCCGAAAATTTATCTGACAAAGTGCTAATGTGGCAAACTATTATTCACATGACCTTTGTGTTTTCGGCCATTGCCATTGCGTATATTGATAAGTTGATGAGCCACAACGACCAGAAGCATTAACTATCAAATTAATACCTTTGGATAACTTTAATACCATTGGATAACTTGCGCGCTGGGTGATAGTGCTGCTTTAATCGTAAAATTATGCACCGCGATGGTTTTTTCGCTTTCAGTTTCCACGCTCACTCGCCATTCACCCGCCGTCAGATTCTGCTTGTAAGTGTAACCACGAAAGCCATCGTAACGCCCGCCGCTTAAGCTAAATCCTATATGCGATGTCGTCACCCAGCCTTGTTTTTTGC
>JANLWF010000352.1:0-2084 GCA_031364385.1 Methylotenera sp. | reverse complement strand
TTCCTGCAATGCTACTTTGCAATCGGCTAAGCGATGTGGCGCAATATAAGGCTCCATGGCTTTTTTCATATCGGCAAAATCGGCAGGTGGGTTATCGCTCAAGCAAATAAAAATCAGTCCCGCGATATTGCCCACATGCACCGATTTTAAATTGTGATCGCTTCTATCAAAATCTTCGCCCATGTGCTCGTTGTGAATCAGCTCACCAGAGAGGTTGTAAGTCCATTGGTGATACGGACACACAATATTGCCGACACTACCTTTTTGCTCGTCGCATAGCTGCGATCCACGATGGCGACACACATTGTGAAATGCCTTAATCGACATGTCGTCATCGCGCAGAATAATCACCGAATTATGACCAATATCCACCTTCACGTAATCGCCAGGCTCGGCAATATCAGGCTCTACTGCGACAAAAATCCAGTGTTGCCCAAAAATCACCTCGATATCCAGCGCGTTGATGTCTGGGCTTAGGTAAAACGCCGCTGGCAGCGTATAGCCTTTGCGTCTATTGGCAATTAAATTGCGAATTTCAGTTGAAATGTTCATGATGTTTCCTTAAAGCTAAATTAATTTTTTTTAAAAATCAATAAGGCGATGTTCGCGCAAATAGTCCATTATCACTTGTGCTTTCTCGACAGAATTTCCCTCATTTACGACAGTGCCGCCTTTATTTTCGCTGCTAATCGCGGCCAATAGGCGCTCATGTGCCGTTTTGTTTTCTGGCGCTTTTAGCTTGATTGATTTGCGGTTTTCGACTTTGCTTTGCGTTTCTACTATGCTTGCATTGGCTAGCGGCAAAGCAGGAAAAGTTACAATTTCGCCTGTTGTTTGTTTGGCAAAAGCATAGTGCAAATCCACCGCTGCCAACGGATGAACCATCACCACGGTAGGCAATTGTACGCTCACCAAGCGGCGTCTGCCTTTGGGCAGAAATTGCAAAATTTCTGCTTTATCCGCCACCAGCTTGACTTCTAGTGCATGGGCGACCAGTGGTAAATTAAGTTTTTCTGCTAATAAATAAGGCAGTAAACCGCTTGCATCTCCGCTCTCAGCGCGGCTGCCCGTTAAAATTAAATCTGTATTTTGTAAGCGCGTGGCAAGGCTCTCTACAATGTTGTTTTCCGTTTCAATAACATCAATTTTCTTTGCACCCAGCGCTAAATAATCCGCCAGCGCGGGGTTATCTGGCTTGCCAGCGTGCATAATCTGCATTTGTGCTGAGGCTTGCTTGGCTAAATTTAAACCAATTGTCATCGCTAGGCTATCGTTGCGACAATGCCGCGCTACGCCGCTGCTAGGGTGTTTCGCTGTAGAAACTAAAGCCACGATGCGCTTTATCATGCCGCCTCCCGCACATTTTTGACCTGATTAATCAGCGTAATCAAAGCCTGCATAATTTCTTCGGCATCGCCAATGATAGATAAATCGGCGCGCTTTATCATCGGTGCGCTAGCATCTTTGTTAATGGCAATCACGTGCCGACAATCTTTAATACCCTGCAAATGTTGCACCGCGCCCGAAATACCAATCGCCACGTATGCGCTGGCGCTCACGGTTTTCCCAGTTGCGCCAACTTGTTTATCGCGCGCAAATTTTCCGTCATCCACCGCCACGCGGCTAGCGCCAATGCTGGCTTGCAGCGCATGCGCTAACGCCTCAAAAGTAGCTACCTGTTGCACACCATTACCCGCAGACACAATAAAATCCGCCTCTTCCAGCGCAATTTCGGTCGCAGCGATGCTTTGCATGCCTAAATCTTTGTAGTGAGCGCTCGTTTCAAAACTTGATATTTTTGCTGCAACGTGTTGCGCCAAACTGGTAAATGGCAAGTGCGCGTCTACCGCATCTTTTGCCAGTAAAACAATTTCTGGCAAAGCGCTTTGCACAGATAATCCAGCGCCAGATTGAGTAGCGACGTGATTTGTATCGAGTTCTACTACTTGCGTTGCGGCGGTTTTTTGCGGCTGGCTAGCGATTAATCTGCGACCTAAATCCCCGTCAGCAAAATTATCTGGCATAAAAATGCGGCTTGGTTGAACTGACTCAATTAACGCTGTAATGCTCGCCAGTGCTGCATC
>JANLWF010000339.1:0-5729 GCA_031364385.1 Methylotenera sp. | reverse complement strand
TGCTCCAAACCGTGCTGCTACGATCCATGCAGCAAGCGGTTTACAGCCCCGATAACGTCGGCCATTTTGGGCTGGCTTATGAAGCTTATGCGCATTTTACCTCGCCCATTCGGCGTTATCCTGACCTATTAATCCACCGCGCGATTAAAGCCGTGGTGAATGGCGAAAAATACAAAGCCAAAGATTGGAATAACCTCGGCGTGCATTGTAGCATGACCGAGCGCCGCGCCGATGAAGCCACGCGCGACGTGAACAATTGGCTGAAATGCTATTACATGCAAGATAAAATCGGCGAGGTTTTTGAGGGCACGATTGCTGGTGTCACCGCTTTTGGTGTGTTTGTGGCACTAGATGGCGTGTATGTTGAGGGTTTAGTACATGTAACCGAGCTGGGCAACGATTATTTTAACTACGACAAAGCGCGCCACGAAATGCTGGGCGAGCGCACAGGCGTGAGATTCCGTTTGGGCGATAGGCTCACCATTAAAGTGGCGCGTGTAGATTTAGAAACCAGCAAGATTGATTTTACTTTGGTAAGTCACTCATCGCACTTAAAAACATCTGTGGCAGAAGCCAATAACCATGCGGGTGCTGGCGATGCTTATAAAAGAACATTAAATGCAAATAAAGACAAAGTTTCGACAGACTTTAAACCCATGACATCACGTGCCTTAGACCGCGCCAAAAAAGATAGAACAGGGACCAAAAGGCTAGGCAAAGCGGCTTCAAAATCAGGTACAAAATCTAGCATCAACTCATCCCCAAAATCACGCGACAGAAACACTAAAAACAAAGGTAAACGTTAAGCATGGCAGATTCACGTATTTTATTTGGCTTT
Source organism: Methylotenera sp. (assembly GCA_031364385.1). Classification (GTDB taxonomy): domain Bacteria; phylum Pseudomonadota; class Gammaproteobacteria; order Burkholderiales; family Methylophilaceae; genus Methylotenera_A. Next base: position 4,891 of record JANLWF010000339.1, on the reverse strand, counting down.
CACGCCGTGCTTAGCCGCATGCGCCAGCACGCGACCAGCATTGAAGAAATTTTAATCGACCGCGACCGCATAGATGCGCGCATGAAAGACTTGCTCAGTTTGGCTGAGGTTGCAGGCGTGCGCACCATGCAGGTGGATAGGGCACGGCTGGACGGCCTCGCAGGCATGAATGGCCGCCATCAGGGTGTTATCGCACGCGTGATTGATACGCCAATTCCTTATAAAGATATTCACGATATTTTAGAAAGTAATTTAAAAGAACCCGCGTTTTTCTTGGTGCTGGATGGCGTAGAAGATCCGCATAATCTAGGCGCATGCCTGCGTGTGGCCGATGCGATGGGCGTTCATGCCGTTATCGCCCCAAAAGATCGCGCGGTAGGCTTAAACGCCACCGTGCGTAAAGTAGCCTGTGGCGCAGCCGAAACTGTGCCTTTTATCGCGGTGACCAACCTTGCCAGAACCATTCGTGAGCTTAAAGAAGCAGGTGTATTTGTCGTCGGTACCACTTTAGATGCCCCAAAAGGAATGGACGCGCCGACAAATTTACTCAATACCAAGTTAGACGGCCCAATTGCCTTAGTTTTGGGTGCAGAAGGCGACGGCATACGCCGTTTAACTGCAGAAACCTGCGACGCGCTGGTCACAATCCCCATGTTTGGCAGTGTAGAAAGCCTTAACGTGAGCGTAGCTAGCGGGATATGTTTGTATGAGATACGTCGGCAACGCAGCCTAGTGTAATGTAGTAGCGGCGGAGCGGTTTTAGCTAGGTTTTCGGGGCTACTGGCTACTAGCCCACTTACAATAAATTAAGCGTGCTTAAGGTGCGTTTGCGCACTTGTTTTAGCAAATCAGCATTTTCTATCAGAGATTCACCAAAAGAGGGTACAAGCTGTTTCATTTTTTGCTGCCAAGTAGCACTGTTTAATTGCACAGAAAAACAGCGCTCAAGCACATCAATCATGGCTTGCACGCTGGTTGATGCACCAGGGGAAGCACCTAATAATGCGGCTAAAGTACCATCTTTTGAGGCAACAATTTCAGTGCCAAATTCTAACTTGCCCCATTTTTTGTTACAGTTTTTGATAATCTGAACGCGCTGGCCAGCGTCTTCTAGCTTCCAATCGCTATTGATAGCGTTTGGTAAAAACTCGCGAAGCGCATTCATGCGTTGCTCGTGCGTTTGCGTGGCTTCTTTCATTAAATATTTGGTTAAGTCTAAATTGTGCCTGCCCACACTCAGTAAAGCTTTTAGGTTGTTTGCTTTAACCGATTTTGCTAAATCAAATTTAGAACCCGCTTTTAAAAATTTGGTGGTAAAGCCCGCAAATGGTCCAAACAGTAGGGCGGGTTCGCCGTTAATCATACGCGTATCCAAATGGGGCACAGACATGGGCGGTGCGCCTATGGCAGCTTTGCCATACACCTTGGCATAATGTTGTTTAATTACAGTATTATTATTGCAGATCAGCCATTGCCCGCTGACTGGAAAGCCTCCGTAGCCCTTGCTTTCGTCGATGTCGGCTTTTTGTAGCAGTGGCAATGCGCCGCCGCCAGCGCCTAAAAATACAAATTTAGCCTGAATGGTTTTAGCCTGTTTAGTGTTTAAATCGAGTAGTTTCACATGCCAGCTATTATCTTTATCGCGGTTTTTTACTTTACCTAGTTTTCTGACTTGCGTGTTGGTGTGCAAACTGAAATTCGCCTGCGTTTTTAAGTAAGCCACCATGTGTCGTGTTAGCGCGCCAAAATCAACGTCAGAGCCATGTGCGACATAGTTGGCGGCGAGTTTTTCACTGGCTTTACGTTCACTCATCATCAGCGGCATCCACGCTTTTAACTGCGCGAAATCATCAGAATATTGCATGTCGGCAAACAAATGATGTTTTGAAAGTAAGTCGAAGCGCTGTTTTAAAAACGCGATATTTTGCTTGCCCCATACAAAGCTCAAATGTGGCGTTTTGTTGATAAACGCTTGTGGAGCAGGTAGGGCGAGACTTTCAACCAAGTGCGACCAGAATTGCAATGAAACCTCAAACGCTGCATTAATTTCTAAAGCGCGCTTGATATCTATGCTGCCATCCGCCGCTTGTGGCGTGTAATTTAGCTCGCAATATCCTGCGTGACCTGTGCCCGCGTTATTTAAAGCGTCAGAGCTCTCTAAAGCCACCTCTGGCAGCTGTTCTACCATGGTAACGCTGAGTGTAGGGTCAAGCTGATACAATAATACGCCTAAGGTCGCGCTCATAATGCCGCCACCTACCAACAATATATCTGTTTCTAAATTTTTCATCTTGGTTTTTATATTAAAAGCGCACAAGTTAAGGGCGCTATTATAATGGAATTGGGGTCATAGACTGCAAAAAAGCCAGCTAAAAGCTGGCTTTTAAATGCAACAGTGCAAAATATAAATTATGAGGCTGGTGCAGGTTGTGGAGGCGCAGGTTCCGCTACAAAAATATCAACACGACGATTTTTAGCTTTATTTGCAGCAGTATCATTGGCAACTAAGGGCTCACGTGAGCCGCGCCCATCAATCGTGAAACGATTTGATGCAACGCCTCTAGCTGCCAAATAATCACGCGCTGCAGCAGCGCGATTTAACGACAGCGGATTGTTGATGGAATCACTGCCTGTACTATCTGTATGCCCAATAATAGTAACTGTGGAAGCTGGATTCTTCACTAAGCCATTGGCAAAAGTATCTAAAACTGATCTGAAGTTTGGTTTAATATCGGCACGACCAACATCAAACGAAATATCACTTGGAATATCCAGTTTTAGTCGATTATCAGGCGTTTGTGTCACTGCAACGCCTGTGCCTGCTGTGGCTTCTTCCATCTGTTTTTTCTGAGCTTCCATGCGCTTAGACCACACATTGCCCGCAACACCACCAGCCACGCCGCCAACCGCCGCACCAATAACTGCACCTTTTTTACCGCCCGCTACCGCACCAATAACTGCACCGCCTACTGCGCCAATACCAGCGCCTTTCGCCGTACCTTTTTGAGTTTCCGTCATGTTGGCACAGCCGCTCAAAGTAAAAGCAACTAAAACTGAAGTCGCTAAAACATTTTTATGAATTATTTTAAGCATAATATTTTCCTTTTAATAAAAACTATAGACACAACCTTGAGTAAGGTGCGGATTCCAATGTTTGATAGGACTAAATAACTTAGCAAAAGTTTTATTTAGTAGAGAGTAACACCTAACTCACGGCTACTTAACTCAAGCTGCTTATCTCAAAAAGTCTAAAATTCGAAATGAGCTTTTAAGTGCAGGTAGTGTATTAGGCATTAATCTAACGTGACTAACACTATAAACGAATACAAAAGCTTGAAATAAGAAGCTTAGTAAGAGCGCCTTTTAGGTGGGCTGTAGGGGGTTTTAGATTCAATATGCCTAAACGTAATACGACCATTATTAATATCATAGGGAGAGAGCTCTAAAGTGACTTTATCGCCAGCCAGAATGCGAATATGGTTTTTTTTCATTTTGCCACCAGTGTAAGCGATAAGTTTGTGGCCGTTTTCTAAAGTTACGCGATAGCGTGAATCAGGCAGAATTTCATCCACCACACCGTTCATTTCAATTAGTTCTTCTTTCGCCATCACGCTACTCCTAAAATAAGACCCATAAAACAAAATTGGGAATAGTGTAATAAAAAACAACAACGCGTACAGACACCACCAAACGCAGGCGCAGTATAGCCTTGCGGGCAAGAATAAGCAATCAATACTAAGATTATTGCAATTAATTGTTGATAATGCTTGACAGCTAGCAAAATTATACGTAAAAAGACGCTTAGGCGTTTAGATTTTTAATCAACTGGGTCCTTCGGGCTCATTTTTTTTAAAAGTAGAAACTTTTTTGGGTGCCTCCCTTTTTAGTAAGAAAGTAATATTATGGCAACAGGTATTGTAAAATGGTTCAACGATTCTAAGGGTTTTGGTTTCATTACCCCAGATGCGGGCGGTGACGATTTATTCGCGCACTTCTCAGCTATCGTAGATAGCGGATATAAAAGTTTGAAAGAAAATGATCGCGTTAGTTTTGACGTGACAGAGGGCCCTAAAGGCAAACAAGCTTCTAACATTCAAAAAGCTTAATCACCTAGATTCAAACTAACGGATTCTAACTAGAATTCTTAAAAATGGCCCGTAAGGGCCATTTTTTTATTCAAAATCAAGCGGTACTGATTTCAAATTGTTTCTTGTAAAGGCGTTGCCGTTGCTACTTCATTTGCTACGAATACTTCGGGTGAGACGACTGCACTAGCCGTTTTAACTCAGGCACACAAGAGCCGCATTCTGTACCGCATTTAAGCTTGTTTTGTAAGGTAATTAAATCGGCACCCAACTCGATATTTTCTAAAATTTCATTTTGCGATACATCTAAGCAGCTACATACAATTTTGCCGCGACTTCGCTGAGCTGCTGGCGGCGCGTTTAGTGGAGCAAGTGCCCAGCGGCTAAATTCTTTGTAGTGTGTTTCGTCTGAAAATGCTCCTGTGGTCATCACGTCCTTTAGCCAATCCGCAGCAAGTGTTTCACCTATTAAACGCACGCCTGTGACTTCTGGTTTGCCAGAAACAGGGTTGCTTTCTACTAAGATGCGTTTTGAAATATCGCGTTTTGCGTCGTTGTAATTGAGGCATGGCGAGTCGTCTGTCATGTTTAAAATAACATCAATTTTTTCTATAAGCGCTTGACTTGGTGGGATTTCATGCGCGGCGCGTAAAATCAACATGCCAGCTTGATTTGTTGCACTTTCACGGCCAAACAAGCCGCAACTGGCGTAGCTAAACTCTTTTAGCAAGCTGCGGACTTTTGTCAATAGCGTTAAATCTTGGCAGTTTCGCATGATTGTCATGCGCCACGGCAGTTCTAGCTTT
>JANLWF010000293.1:0-4536 GCA_031364385.1 Methylotenera sp. | reverse complement strand
GCAACGAGAACTGGCAGTTTGATGCCAATGGCTTAATGGAGCTGCGCTACGCAAGTATTAACGATTTAGCCATTACTGAAGCTGAGCGAAAATTCTTTTGGCCGTTAGGTCGCAGGCCAGATGAGCATGCGAGTTTGAGTGAGTTGGGGCTTTAGCTTTTGAATTAACGTTTTTTAGAACCATTTCTTTGTGAAAATGGTATATGTTTTCATTGGCTCATCAAAACAAGGTTTAGTTACTTTTTCAAGCTCATTCTGAGTTGCTGCCAATTGATTCCGTATTTCGTCATTTTCAGAGTATTTATCCCAAAAAATACCCTCATGCTTACGCATTTCATCTAGGTGCTTTTGAAATTCATCTTTCTCCATTTGGACGCGACCTTGGCGCCGCCAATAATGAGTAGCGAGCATGTTTGATGAAATGAAAATGGAATTAAGGCTTTGGTTAGTTTCTTTAAAAATATTTTCCGTATCAGTTCCGAATACAGCCAAGAATTTATATTTCAGGGTGTTAAACCGAACAAATACATCTTTTTTTGACTCATATCGCTCAAATACAATATAACCACGATCAAGAAGCTGAGTTTCTGGTTCAGTTTCGTATGTAGATCGTTGCCGTGTAGCGCCTTCATTTCCACTAGACCAAGGATTTCTAATAAAAGCTATTGCATCTTTGATTTCAAAAAATGCAGAAAGTGTTTCTTCTGCTAGTTCGATTTTTCTCTTCCCTATAAATTCCCGCTTCCAAGCGCCAATTCCTGAAATTATTGCCCAGCAGGCAGACGCTATGGCTAATGTTTGAGTAATTGTAGCTAAGTTTGACATATAGTTTCCTGATAATAATTGCTGTAACTAAGCTTTCAACAACACTATCACCGCGCCACTGCCACCATCTTCTGGTTTGGCTTGCGCGTAGGCGATGACTTCATCTTTTTGCATCAACCAGTTGCGTAGTTTGTGTTTTAGTACGGGTTCGCGGTTGCGCGAGCCTAGGCCTTTGCCATGCACGATTCTTACACAGCGAATATTGCGTTTTTTGCAGCTGCTTAAAAATTCGGCCACGTATTCGCGCGCTTCGTCGCTAATTAAGCCGTGTAAATCAATCTGGGCTTGCACCACCCAAAAGCCGCGGCGTAGCTTGCTTAGTACATCTGGCGATTGGCCTGTGCGCAGGTAAAGCAGCTCTTCGCCGCTTTCTAGTTCGTGCGCGGGGTAAAAGTTATCGCTTAATGAGTCGCGTAGTGCTTGCTTTTCATCGCGCATAAATTGTTTGGCGATGGGTTTTGGGTAATTTTTTTTGGTAAAAGGTATGTCTATATTAAGTGGGCGCGCGTTTTTGACGGCAGCTTTAAAGAGTTGTAAGTCGCTATCGATGACAGGCTCGTCAGGTAGTAAGTTGGTTGTCGTTTCGCTACGCACTATGGTGGCTTTGATGGCGCTGGCTTGCGCTTTATTAATGGGAATCGCATTGAGTACCGCGCTTTTCTTTTTTGATGTTTTAACCATGTCAGAATTAGCCACGATTGCAAATATTCCCTTGGGTTTTGTATAGGTTTTTGTAGGAGGGGCTTGTAGCCCCGAATTTTACTTTTTGGTAAATAGCTTTCGCGGCTACAAGCCGCTCCTACATTTTAGCTCCTTCACCTTAAAGGGAGAGGGGGTTACATTCGTTAATGTTAACGGTTATTTCAAATTATCTAAATATCGCTCAGCATCTAACGCAGCCATACAACCCGTACCTGCGCTGGTGACTGCTTGGCGATATATATGATCTTGCACATCGCCCGCGGCAAATACGCCTGGCACACTAGTTGCGGTTGCGTTGCCTTTGCGGCCTGCTTGGGTGATGATATAACCGCCTTCCATTTCTAGCTGACCTGCAAAAATATCAGTGTTCGGTTTGTGGCCAATGGCAATAAACACGCCCTGCAGCGCGATGTCGTTGCTTGCGCCAGTTTGCGAGTTTTTAATGCGCATGCCTGTTACGCCGCTGTTGTCGCCCAGCACTTCGTCTAGGGTGTGGAATAGCTCTAAAGCAATTTTGCCCTCGGCTACACGCGCCATGAGTTTATCTACCAAAATGGCTTCGGCTTTAAATTTATCGCGTCTATGCACTAACGTCACTTTGCTGGCAATGTTAGCTAAATACAGCGCTTCTTCTACCGCTGTGTTGCCGCCACCAATAACTGCAACTTCTTGATTTTTATAGAAAAAACCATCACATGTAGCACAAGCTGAAACGCCTTTGCCACTAAATTTTTCTTCACTCGGCAAGCCCAGGTATTGTGCTGATGCACCTGTTGCAATAATGAGCGCATCGCAAGTATATTCGCCATTATCGCCTACTAAGCGAATTGGCTTCTCAGCCAAATGTGTCGTGTGAATATGGTCAAAAATCATTTCGGTGTTAAAGCGCTCTGCATGTTTTTGAAAGCGCTCCATTAGTTCTGGGCCTTGCACGCCATCCGCATCGGCTGGCCAGTTATCAACGTCAGTCGTGGTCATTAATTGGCCACCTTGCGCGATGCCAGTAATTAACACAGGTTTTAAATTGGCGCGTGCGGCGTAAACGGCAGCAGAGTAACCCGCTGGGCCTGAGCCTAAAATAAGTAAATGGATGTGACGTGAGGACATAAAAAGTACTACTTTCAAAGGTTGACTGATTGATGGTTAAATGAGGCTGACAAACTACTATTTCAAGTTGACACAAAGGCAATATTTTAACCGATAAATATGGGGCTTTAGCGCATTACTTTTCTAGTAAGCTGCGTAACATCCAGGCTGTTTTTTCGTGCAGCTGTAAACGTTGGGTGAGCAAATCGGCAGTGGCCTCATCCGATGCTGCCTCACTAGCAGGAAAAACGCTGCGCGCAGTTCGACAAACTGCTTCGTGCCCAGCCACTAATTCTGCAATCATGTCATTGGCTTTTGGTACACCATTCGCTTCAGGAATAGATGAAAGTTTTGCAAATTGGCTATAAGTGCCAGGCGCATACACATCTAGCGAACGAATGCGCTCAGCCACTAAATCTACGGCTAAAGCCAGCTCGTTGTATTGAACCTCGAACATGAGGTGCAGCGTATTAAACATTGGGCCAGTGACGTTCCAATGAAAGTAATGCGTTTTAAGATACAGAGAATAAGTATCTGCCAATAAACGTGATAAACCTTCTGCAATCTCTTTGCGATCTTTTTCTTTAATACCAATATCCATGCTGTGTCTCCTAAAAGGGTGGTTTAACTAAATATTAATCGGTAGACATACTTTGCGCAATTTGATTTTGCTATAATGTAAAAATACTTTACATTATTTTTTATGGGTTGGTAACACATTGTTTTTAAATAAAAAATCATCCTCAGTCAATGGTCGTGTCGAAGTGCCAAAAACTCCACTGCAATTAATACACGAACAAAAACACGCACATTTGGTGCGCGAGGCTTGGTGGTTAGGTTTGGTGTTGCTTGGGTTGTATTTAGCGGTCATCTTATTCACTTACAATCAGCAAGATCCATCTTGGTCGCACATGGCAAGCGAGCATGCCGCTATTAGCAATGCTGGCGGCTCAGTTGGCGCTTGGGTATCTGATATGTTATTGTATTTATTTGGGTTTTCGGCTTGGTGGTGGGTGGTGTTGGCGTTTTACAGCATGTGGTTGGTGTATCAACGCTTAGAGCTCACCATTTCAGAGCGGCCATTTTTAGTATTTAATTTATTTGGGTTTGGCATATTATTATTAGCCTCGTCCGCGTTAGAGGCTGGTCATTTAATTACCTTGCCTGCCTCTCTACCATTAGGTGCTGGGGGTATGTTGGGTAACGCCGTAGATAGTGCCTTGCGGGGCATGTTCGGTTATGCAGGCTCTACGATGACTTTGCTGTTATTATTTGCAATTGGCTTTAGCTTATTCACGGGCTGGTCGTGGATTATGATGACCGAAAAACTGGGCTTTGGCTTGATTACAAGCTATCACTGGGCTTACGATAAATATCACGACTGGCAAGACAGGAAAGCGGGCAAACTAGTAGAGCTTAAACGCGAAGAATTTGTTGAAAATGAGCGTAAACGCACTGAAGACCGCGCCCCGCTTGAAATTAAGCCTGCACAAATTGAAATCGCTAAAAGTGAGCGTGTGCAAAAAGAAAAGCAAACCACTTTGTTCGCTTCAGACCCAGATTCTACGCTGCCACCGCTGCATTTGCTGGATGAAGCCAATAATACGGTAGAGCTGCCCTCAAACGAAACGCTAGATTTCACATCGCGCTTAATCGAGCGTAAATTAGCCGATTTTGGTATTGAGATTAAAGTGCTCTCAGCCCAGCCTGGGCCTGTGATTACGCGTTTTGAGCTAGAACCAGCCGCAGGTGTAAAAGGCAGCCAAATCACCAATTTGGCGCGGGATTTAGCACGTGCGCTGTCGGTGGTGAGCGTTCGCGTGGTGGAGACGATTCCTGGTAAAAGTTGCATGGGTTTAGAAATCCCTAATCCAAAACGCCAAATCGTATTTTTATCCGAAATTATGAGCAGCCAAGTGTATGC
>JANLWF010000194.1:0-14762 GCA_031364385.1 Methylotenera sp. | reverse complement strand
CGCACAAATAAGGTCTCTAGCCCTTTTAAAAATACCCATGCGTTAAATGCGCTCATGGTGACACCTGCGGTGCGCAAGAAGCCATATACAGGCTCCATTAGCGCCTTAGAGCCTAACACCGCGCCGCCCAAGCATCTGCCCTGCCCGTCGATATACTTAGTGGCAGAGTGAATGATAATATCCGCGCCCAGTTCTAGCGGTTTTTGAATCGCGGGCGTGCAGAAGCAGTTATCCACCACCAAATGTGCGCCAGCTTTGTGCGCAATATCAGCTAAAAATTGAATATCACACACCTCTGTGAGCGGGTTTGATGGTGTTTCTACAAAAAACAGCTTGGTTTTTCCTGTCACCGCAGCTTGCCATTCGTCAGGATTGGTTTGCGATACAAAGGTAACATCTAAGCCCCAACGCTTTAAAATATTGCCGAACAATTGTGTAGATGTACCAAAAATGCTGCGTGACGACACAATATGCTCGCCTGCGCTGCATAAAGCCATTACCGTAGCTAATATGGCCGACATTCCACTAGAAGTCGCCACGCACTGCTCTGCGCCTTCTAGCGCCGCCAATTTGTTTTGAAACATAGTGACGGTTGGATTGGTAAAGCGCGAGTAAATATTGCCAGGCTCTGTGCCGCCGAAGCGCGCCGCTGCTTGTGCAGCGCTGTTAAATCTGAAACTAGAGTTTAAAAATAAAGCTTCAGAATTTTCGCCGAACATAGTCATCTCGCTGCCCGCGCGCACGCTTAAGGTTTCTGGATGGTATTTTTTTTCAGTCATTATAATTCTCAAATCATATTTATGACGGGCATTAAAAAACCCGTTAAAGCTAAAAATAAGCTAAAACGGGTTCTTTGGGACTCTCGCTTTAGCAGAATTTATTATGCGCTCGCAAGCTGAGTAAGGCTTTGTTTAAAGTTGGCCACTCAAATCAGCGCAATTAAATGGTATGCCTAAGTGACACAAACGTCAAGTCACAATTGTTAATTACCACTTAGCCTTAATTACAGGCTAGTCAATTCTTCTATCACTTCATCATCAAGGCTGTCAATTAAATTTAAATCCATCTGTGTACTAGCATTGGCGGGCTTTTGCTTTTTATTATAATCGCCGCGCGCTGCTTCAATACGGTTTAAATACGCAGCATCTACATCGCCAGTCACGTATTTACCATCAAAGCAACTACAATCGAACTCTTTTATGGTCGCGTTGCTTAGTTTTATATCTTTAATTAAGGCGTCTAAATCTTGGTAAATCAGCGCGTCTGCGCCTATTTCTTTGCAGATTTCTTCATCGGTGCGTCCAGTCGCTAACAGCTCGTCGCGGCTTGGCATATCGATGCCATACACGTTGGGAAAGCGAACTGGTGGTGCGGCAGAGGCGAAATACACTTTGTTAGCGCCTGCGTCACGTGCCATTTGCACGATTTGTTGCGATGTCGTGCCGCGCACGATAGAATCATCCACCAACAGCACGTTTTTGCCTTTAAACTCAATGCCAATTGGATTTAATTTTTGCCGCACTGATTTTTTACGCAAAGCTTGGCCTGGCATAATAAAAGTGCGGCCAATGTAGCGATTTTTAATGAAGCCTTCGCGATAATCAAGCCCTAAGCTAATACCCACTTGCAAAGCGCTCGGGCGGCTAGTATCAGGAATCGGTATTACCACGTCAATTTTAAGGTGTGGCCAATCGCGTTTTATCTTCTCGGCCAAGCTGGTACCCATGTCAAGGCGCGTTTGATACACAGAAACACCATCTATCACCGAATCTGGTCTTGCTAAATACACATATTCGAAAATACAAGGTGTGAGTTGTGGGTTTTCGGCACATTGGCGACTAAAGAAATTGCCCTCCATATCAATAAATATGGCCTCGCCAGGCGCAACGTCGCGCAACATGGTAAAGCCCAGCACATCTAGCGCCACGCTTTCAGAAGCCACGATATATTCCGTACCTTTGTCAGTATCTAGCTTACCGATAACCAAGGGGCGAATTCCGTGCGGATCGCGAAACGCCAGCAAACCAAAGTTAGCAATCATTGCGACCACGGCGTATGCACCTTTGCAGCGCTTATGCACGCCAGCAACCGCATCAAACGCCATGTCTGTGTTCAGCACTGCGTTTTTAGAAGTCTTCTCAATTTCATGCGCAAGCACGTTTAATAACACTTCAGAATCGGAAGCGGTATTAATGTGGCGTAAATCTTGTCGAAACATTTCTGATTTGAGTTGTTCTGAGTTGGTCAGATTGCCGTTATGACCTAACACAATGCCAAAAGGTGAATTGACATAGAACGGTTGCGCTTCAGCCGCGCTAGATGAGCCTGCCGTAGGGTAGCGCACATGTCCAATACCAACATTGCCGACAAGGCTGCGCATATGGCGAGTTTGAAATACATCTTTCACCAAGCCATTGTTTTTATGCATAAAAAACGTGTTGCCATCACAAGTGACAATGCCCGCAGCGTCTTGCCCGCGATGCTGCAATACCAGTAAGCCATCGTATAACAACTGGTTGACTGGGTTTTTACCGACAATGCCTAAAATTCCACACATAAGCTTGCGCGTTCCTTAAAAATTGATTTTAATCGCATTGACTAATCATATGCAACATGTTTTGCGACACTTGGTGGCAGCCAAGGCAGCAAGGTTTTAACTAATGCTTCAAGCGGTGAACTGAACATGGCGTTGGTCCAACGCGCATCTTTAGGAAAGCTAGTTAAGCCAGCCAAAAATACCAGCACGCAAACAATAATTAAGCCACGCACAAAGCCGAAAAAGCCGCCTAAAAAACGATTAAACCAATTTAAGCCGATTTTTTTGATTAAGCTTGAAAGCGCAATGGTGAGCAAGCTCGCTATCACCAAAACACCAAAAAAAACAATCACATGCGCGGCTAATATTTTCAATGATTCTGTAGGTATATCGGCTGGCAGCAAAGGTGCGATCTCTGTAGCATAAGTTTTTGCTGCGAAAATTGCCGCTAACCAACCCATAATTGCCAGCACTTCACGCACCGCGCCACGCATCATACTCACGACAATCGAGATGCCGATAATGAGTAAAATAGTGTAATCGAAGCTAGTCAATGCGTTAATTTTATCCGCAATTAACGCCCATTATTGGCTTACAACCATTCCAGTTAAGCCTGCGTCTTTTATGTTCTCTAGCGCAATGGCCGCTTCGTTTCTATCACCAAAAACTTGCGTGCGTAAACGAATCTTTTTACCTTTATCTGTATCAATTTTTTCGGTTTGTGATTTATAACCTAAATCGCTCAATTTGGCTTGCAATTGCTTCACGTTGGCAGCATCAGAAAACACGCCAATTTGCACATGATATTGACGATTAGCTTCAGCGCTTGATTTTACTGTTGGCGCTGGTGTTGATGTTGGCGCTTCTGGTTTTGCGGCTGGTAGCGTCTTACTTGCTGAGGCTTCTGGGTCAGGCGCAGCCGCCTCACTTTCAGGCCCTGCCACTTCAGGCAAGGTGGTTATTGAAGGCTCTGTAGGCACAATATTGGAATCAAAATCTGACGCTTCTGGTTGCACCTGCTCACTTGGCAAGGTAATGGTAACTTTATCTTGCGGCTGAGTCACAGAGCGGTCTTTCAGTATCATTGGCAACACAATGACCATCAACAATACCAAGGCAATCGCCCCTACTAATCGGCGGCGTGCACGCTTTTTTAAGTTTAATTCTTGGTCGCTTGCTGGTGCTTTTTGCATGTAATTTACCTTAAAACATGGGCTTTCAAATATGCGTTATACATTGTGCTATTAGTCAACTTTATCGGCTTGCAAGCTATTGAATTTGCTGGCTATAGCGTCAGCGACTGTGTAAAACGAGCCAAACACGATTATTCTATCATTTTTAGCGGCATTTTTATAGGCAGCATCAAGCGCAGCGCCAACGTCAGTAAACAATTGAATTGATGATTTTTTAGCATGTTTTAATAAAATTTTCTGCAAATCGTTCGCTTTAGCACCGCGCGGGCTATGGATGTCGGCCAAATACCAAGCATCTATTTCGCCTATCAGTTCGCGAATAACGCCTTCAATGTCTTTATCTGCCAGCATAGCAAATACCGCCAGCGTTCGGCCTATATAAGGCGCTGCTTGTAGATTATGCGCTAGCGACCTTGCTGCGTGTGGGTTATGCGCCACATCGACCAAAATTTCAGGTTGAGAATGAATTTGTTGAAATCTGCCTGTTAATTTAACTGCCCTGAGAGCCGCATAGATATTGGATTGTGGCGTAGGTAAAATAACATTCAAATGCTGTATCGCATTAATAGCACACGCTGCATTAACCAGTTGAAAATCCCCTGCTAAGCCAAGACTAGGAAGTTGTAACTGCATATCGCCCGCCGAATATTGCCAACCTTGTGCGGTTTTTTTCACAGTAAAATCGCGATTAATTAGCTGCAAATTCGCACCTATTTTTTTTGCATAATCCAACAAACTTACGGGCGGATTTTCGTCGCCACAAATCGCCAATTTATTAGCGCGAAAAACACCTGCTTTTTCGAACCCTATTTTTTCGCGTGTGTCCCCCAAGTATTCCATGTGATCTAAATCAATCGTGGTCACTATCGCGCAGGTAGGTTCAAATATATTCACCGCGTCCAGCCTACCTCCCAAGCCAACTTCTAAAACTAACACGTCTAAATTAGCGCGGCAAAAATGCCACATTGCGGCTAATGTTCCCATCTCAAAATAGGTTAAGGCAACATCGCCCCGCCCTGCTTCTACCGCCGCAAACGCGTTACACAAATCATCATCCGAAATTAATTGATTATTAATGCTAACGCGCTCGTTATATCGCACCAGATGCGGCGAAGTGTAGCATCCTACTTGATAGCCACTTTGCACATAAATCTGGCTAAGCATGGCGCAAACAGAGCCTTTGCCGTTGGTGCCTGCCACCGTAATAATGGGGAATTTTGGATTTAATTGCAGTTTATCTGCGACAGTTTTGACTCTGTCCAAACCCATGGCGATGGATTTTGGATGTAGCGCCTCGACGTAAGCCAGCCACTCAGTTACGGTGTTCGGCTTGGTTTGAGTGTTTGTCACGTTAAATTTAATTAGAGGGCTTTTGGAGTCCGCATTAGGCTAGATAAAATATTGGCCAGTTTTTGGCGCATTTCACGTCTATCCACAATTAAATCTACTGCGCCGTGTTCTACTAAAAACTCAGCACGCTGAAAGCCTTCTGGTAGGGTTTCTCGTACGGTTTGCTCGATCACACGCGGACCAGCAAAGCCAATTAAGGCATTCGGTTCAGCAATAATGACATCGCCAAGCATAGCGAAGCTGGCCGAAACACCGCCCATGGTGGGATCGGTTAAAATGGAAATATAGGGCAATTTGGCTTGGGATAACTTGGTCAGCGCCGCACTGGTTTTGGCCATTTGCATCAGTGACAGCAAGCCTTCTTGCATACGTGCTCCGCCACTGGCCGAGATGCAGATAAACGGGGCTTTAAGTTGAATTGCGGCGTTAACGCCGCGCACAAAGCGCTCGCCCACCACAGCACCCATAGAGCCGCCCATAAATTTGAACTCAAAAGCAGCCGCAACCACGTTCAACCCGTGAATTTTGCCTTCCATGACGATGAGCGCATCTTTCTCGCCACCCTCTTTTTGCGCGGCTTTGATGCGGTCAGCATAGCTTTTGCTGTCTTTAAATTTTAGCGGATCAATCGGTCCTACATTCGCACCAATTTCTACGCGTTTTTCATCTGGATCTAGCAAGTGATTTAAGCGTGCCCTAGCACCAATGCGATTGTGGTGGCTACACTTAGGACATACTTCTGCGTTAGTTTCTAAATCGGATCTATAGAGCACCGTTAAGCATGACTCGCACTTACTCCATAAACCTTCTGGCACATTTTTTCTCTGCACCGCACCCACTGCGCGTTGAATTTTTTGTGGAATTTTATCTAACCAACTCATGTTTTACCCCTATTTCAGCTATCTATAGCCACACGCAACTCTGTTATAAGCTGGCTTACGTTGGCAATCAAGTTTTCTTCGGTCGAATTCTCAATCGCAAGCACCATGCGACTACCTACCACTATAGCATCAGCAAAAGCTGCCACATTCTTAGCGGTTACAGAATCTTTCACGCCAAAACCCACGCCAATCGGCAAATTGGTTTTAGTGCGAATCTCTGCCACACGCGCCTTCACTTCTTCAATGTCTAAATTGGCCGCGCCAGTCACGCCTTTTAGCGATACATAATACAGAAATCCGCTGGCTTGATTCACAATTAAATTCACGCGTGCCGCGTCGGAAGTTGGCGAAAGCAAGAAAATACTATCCATACCATTGGCTTGCAAAGCGGTGATAAAATCGCTACATTCTTCGGGTGGATAATCTACCGTCAACACGCCATCTATGCCCGCTACTTTTGCTGCTTGCGTGAATTTAGCTTGCCCCATCGCCTCGATTGGATTGGCGTAACCCATTAATATGATTGGCGTTTTATTATCTTTTTGGCGAAATTCGCTCACCATTTCTAGCACGTTTTTCAAACCCACTTTATGCTTTAACGCACGCTCGCTGGCACGCTGAATCACTGGCCCATCTGCCATCGGATCAGAAAACGGAATACCCAACTCAATCATATCTGCACCATTTTTTACCATAGTGTGTAGTAAATTAACGGTATGTTTTGGATGTGGATCACCCGCTGTGATGTAAGGTATTAAAGCTTTTTTATTGCTGGCTTTGAGCGCAGAAAATACGGTTTGAATGCGTGACATAGAATCTTAAAGTGTAATGTTTGCGAGTTTTGCGACAGTGTTTATATCCTTGTCACCGCGTCCAGATAAATTCACCAATATGATTTCGTCTTTACGCATGGTTTTGGCCATTTTTTCGGCGTGTGCTAAAGCGTGACTGGATTCCAAGGCTGGGATAATGCCTTCAGTGCGACATAAACTATGAAAAGCCATCATCGCTTCATCGTCTGTAACGGCGACGTATTCAGCACGTTTAATGTCTTTTAACCAAGCGTGTTCAGGGCCAACACCTGGGTAATCTAAGCCTGCTGAAATCGAATGCGTTTCGATAATATTGCCATCCGTATCTTGCATCAAATAGGTACGATTGCCGTGTAGCACGCCAATTGGGCTATTGGCGGTTAGGGGGGCGGCGTGCATGCCTGTTTCCATGCCGTGTCCAGCCGCTTCAACGCCAATTAACCGCACATTTGGCACATCGATATACGGATAAAAAATGCCCATCGCATTAGAGCCGCCGCCTACACAAGCGACTACTGCATCTGGCTGACGACCGACCATTTCCATCATCTGCACTTTTGATTCTATGCCAATCACCGCTTGAAAATCGCGCACCATCATCGGGTAAGGATGTGGGCCTGCCACGGTGCCGATAATATAAAACGTATTTTCAATATTGGTCACCCAATCGCGCATGGCCTCGTTAAGCGCGTCTTTAAGCGTTTTAGAGCCACTTTCGACTGGTACTACGGTTGCGCCCAACAATTTCATGCGGAACACGTTAGGTGCTTGGCGTTTCACGTCCTCAGAGCCCATATAAACCACGCACTCTAGGCCCAAACGCGCTGCAATAGTCGCCGTTGCAACACCATGCTGGCCAGCGCCTGTTTCAGCAATCACGCGCGGCTTGCCCATGCGCTTAGCCAATAAAGCTTGGCCAATGGTATTGTTGACCTTGTGTGCGCCAGTGTGGTTTAAATCTTCGCGCTTTAAGTATATCTGCGCCCCACCAACGTTGTTAGACCAGCGCTCAGCGTGATAAATCGGGCTGGGGCGACCAACAAAGTGTTTTAAATCATGGGCATACTCAGCCAAAAATACTGGGTCATGTCTATATTTCTCGTACATCAAACGCAGCTCTTCTAAAGCTTCAACCAAAGTCTCCGCGACGAAAATACCACCGAATTGACCAAAATGGCCGCGTGCGTCTGGCATATCATACATCTGCATTACTCACTCCTCGCATGAACGCCGCGATTTTCGCCGCATCCTTAATTCCTTTGTTTTGCTCCACGCCACCGCTTACATCCACTGCGTAAGGGCGTACTTGTTGAATCGCCAAAGCCACGTTATCCGCCGTTAGTCCGCCTGCCAATATCATGGGTTTAGTCAGGTTATTCGGGATTAAATTCCAATCAAATACTTGGCCAGTGCCGCCAACCGCCGCTTCTGAATAAGTATCCAGCAACAAGGCCTTGGCACTTTTAAATTCAGCCTCGTATTGTAACAAATTTGTATCTGCTTTAACGCGGATTGCCTTGTAATAAGGTAAGTTTATTTGCTGGCAATCGCTGGCGGATTCATCGCCGTGATACTGCAAAATATCTAAGCGCACTTTTGACAGCACAGACTCAATTTCGGTTTGTTTCGCGTTCACAAATAAACCAACCACGCTGATAAAAGGTGGTAACGCAGCCACAATTTGTTGCGCTTGCGCAATTGTCACCGCACGTGGACTAGGCGCGTAAAAAACCAAGCCAATGGCGTCTGCACCTGCATTGACAGTATTCATAGCGTCTTCCACACGGGTAATGCCGCAAATTTTTACTCTAGTTCTTAATTGATTAGTGCTAACTTTTTCCATAATCTGTAAGCGTAACTTAAACGCAACTAATTGTCAGTTAAATTGCTTGCGAGTTAAATCAGTATCAATGTGCGCTGGGTATTGGACAAGCCAAATTTTTCATCGTAAGCCACGCCCGTTAAATATAGACCGCTGGGTGAAAACGTGGGTGGCGACAGGGTTCGGTCTTTGTTTTCCAGCAAGCTTTTGATGAACTCTGGCGGGTATTTGCCTTTTCCGACGTAAACTAATGCGCCCACCATATTACGCACTTGGTGCTGCAAAAACGCGTTGGCAGAGAAGTTGAAAACAATAAAATCGCCATACGCCTTAATTGACGCTACGCTCAGGTTTCTCACTGGTGATTTAGCTTGGCACTCACTGGCGCGGAAGGCACTAAAATCATGCTCGCCCTGCAAGTAAGCAATCGCGGTTTGCATGGCTTTTATGTCCAAATGCAAATGATACCAGCCTGCTTTATCAGCATGTATGGCGGGTGCCGTGGGCTGATTAACTAGCAAATATTGGTAGCAACGCTGTTTGGCAGAAAAGCGGGCGTGAAACTCATCATCCACAAGGTTTGCCCACTGCACACGCACGCTTGTTGGCAAAAAAGCATTCACGCCACGCACCCAAGCACTATCTGGACGCGCCGTTTCGGTATCAAAATGCACCACTTGCATCAGCGCATGCACCCCAGTATCGGTGCGGCCTGCAGCGTGGGTGCGTATTGGATGCTCAGCAATTTTCGCGATAGCGCTTTCTAAGAAATCTTGCACACCGCATTTTTCTGATTGGCTCTGCCAGCCACAATATGGCGTGCCATCGTACTCCACTCCCAAAGCGATGCGCATATTAAACGTAAGCTTTTACTACCAAACCTATCAGCAAGGCAGCTAATAGGGCAATGGACACATAATCCAGCAGCGTAAACTCGGGCAACGCGAAGCTAACATCAACATCTTCATGCGTAGTTTCATTTACTGCTGCAAACGACATGTTTTTTAAATAGTTAAAAAACTGCTGCTTATCCTTTTCTTGTTGCGATTCTACATAATGCAAAGTTAGCCACAAGCGTGCGGCAAAACGCGCTACATCTAACCCTAGATAATTTAAAGGCGAAAATAGGAAATAAAAGCCAGAAATGAGCTGCTGCCTTGTGTTGCAGGCCAAAATCAAAGACAGCGCGGCTAACATGACCATTATCCTAAGCGCCTGCGTACCTCCCGCAACTAGGCCTTCATAAGTTGGTCTGATGAGCGCGGATGACACCATTACATGCTCGCCTGGCGTATTAAATGCGAAAATAATAATCAGCACCAAAAAAAACCATTTTAGACGTTTGATTGAGCGAAAAAATTGATTGTTTTTCATGCTATTTAAAGCCAATGCTAGCATTGCAGCAATATAGATAAGTACAGGCAATTGTGTTTGATTCACCAAAATTGCTAGCATAAAAAACACTAATAGTTGCGTGATGACATTAATTTTCAACATAATTTTTACTGGTGCTAATTCCATAATGCAGTCAAATTTTGCCCAATTGATGGGGCTATAAATAAAAAAACCGAGCTAAAAGCCCGGCTTTTTTAATGCTGCGCATTAGGCTATTTTTGCTAATAACGCTTCAGCACGTTGACGTTGCGTAGCGCTGCCTTCTTTCATCACTTCGGCCAATAATTCTTTTGCGCCTACTTTGTCGTCCATCTCAATATATGCAGTCACTAATTCCAGCTTAGTATCCACTTCGATAGGCTCACTTGCACTTGGCTCATCGAAACTGCGGTCTGCGGTATGGTCGTTTAAGTCTAAATTAATTGAAGATAGGTCATATGTACTAGCTACGCCTAAATTTTCACCCATAGAACTGGCTTCTGGTGTAATGGTTGGAACATCAAAATTAAAATCATCAGCACCACTTGCTTCTGCCTCAGCAAATTCTGCTGCCATGCCGCTAATATCTAGCACACCTTCATTTAGAGTTTCTTTTTCTTGTGGAAATTCAAACGACTCTGCTGCCAATTCACTCAACATAGGCAACTCATCTGCTTTTTCACTGGCGACTCCTGCCAAAACATCAGGCATAAATTTAGGTGCTGCAAACGTTGGAATATCTAAACTTGGCATTGTATGACCGTACTCTTCAACCGCTGTTTTAATCGGTTCTTCTATGGATGGAGATGCGCTAGGCTCAGCCGAGCCTAAGTCGTCCATATTAAAATCCCCCATATCAAAATCCATTGTATTGCTATCTTTAGCGTCGCTAACATCATTAGCGGCGAACATTCCTGGTTTAGTTTCAGGTGCGCCTATGTCCATACCTAATTCATCTGCTTTCAGCGCACTATCAGGAGCAAAACTTTTTGTTAAAGCATCATTATCAAATGTAAAATCCAGATCTTTTTCAGCAGCTAGCGGTGAATCAGAAAAATCGTTAGCCTCTAATTTTCCGCCTAAATCAGCCTTAGCAACGCTAGCGGGCTTGCCCTCTATGCTACCTATACTGCCGCCGCGAGTAGGTAGGCTATTAGCCTGATACAGCGGGTTGTTTGGCTCTAGTTTAATGCCAATTTCTGCCACTTTTGCCCATGTTGGGTCTTCTGCGCCCAATGTAGTATATAGCTCGCCAGATATGGTTTCAAAAGCAGAAACATTCTTGCTAGTAGCGTACATTTCTAGCAGCTTTAAATGCAGTTCGTAGCGCTTAGGCTCTTTTGTAATCGCGTCTTTTAAAATTTCTTCCGCTTGCGCATCGCGCCCGTAAGCCATGTAAACTTCAGCTTCAGCAATTGGATCAACATCGTTAGTATCAATCATGCCGCCATTTGAGCTTTGCGAGAAATCTGTTAAGAATGACGTATCGCCAGTATCTACGCTGGCGCTAGCTGTATTACCAAATACCGTATTCGCTTTCAAACCTCCTGAAGTCATAATCCCTTGTTCAAAATCTGCTAGACTTTTTTCACGTTTTTTGCGCAAATACATCCACCCACCACCCAATACTGCAAGTACCCCACCTGCAGGCAATAGCAACGGGATGTCTAGCATACCAAGAATACTATCCAAGAAACTTTGCTCTGGTGCTGGCTGAGATGCTGGTATTGCTGCTGGTTTTTTAGCAGGTTCTTCTGTAGGAGCAGTTACAGCTGGTTCTGGTTTTGCTGGCTCGGTAGCCGCAGGCGCATTTTCCAGCGGTTTAACTATTGGTTTTCCTTCGGTCACTGGCTTTTCTTCAGCTATAGGCTTATCGACAGGCTTTTCAGCTTCAGGCTTTACAGGTGTGGCCTTTTCAGCCGCAGTTTTCGCTTCAGCTTGTTTTTGCAAATCTGACATCGCGGCATTTTTCAGCGCCAATAGTTTTTGCATATCTGCGATTTGCTTCTCGAGCGATGCGCTTCTGTCTTGTGCCTCTTTTACGCTTTTTTCGCGCGCGGTTGCTTCTTCTTGTAATGCGCTCAGTTTATCTTGCAATGATTTTACATTGTCAGCGTTGGCCTTCGATGCCGCGGCATCTCCCGCAGAAAGCTTAACTACATCTTTTGCGCCTGTAGCACTAGGCATTGATTTATCTTCAGCCGCAGTTTTAATTTTACCGCCTACAGATTGCGTATTGGTTTCACTATCGCTTGGTGCAGATTCTGCTACGATACCCGCTAACTTATTGCGGTATGCATTCCAATTGGCCGTTTGAACTTTAATTTCTTTTGAAGCTTCTTTGCGCGTCATTGCGCTTAAAGCTTCTTCTGAGGGTGGACGAATGATTTGCCCAACCTTAAGGCGGTTCATGTTATCGCCTTGAAATGCGTCAGGATTGGCTTGATACAACCCCACCAGCATTTGCTCAAGACTAATGCCCTCGGGCTTCATATCACGCGCTATTTTTGCTAAAGTATCGCCGCTGTGAGTAAGATATTCTTCACCTGAGGCATCGCCAGCTGGCATCACATTTTCAGTTGGTTTAGCCTCTCTTGGCATGGCTTCAACTGGCTTAGCTTTACTTGGGTTCAATTTTTTTGACTTAGATGGCGAGCGGGTCATTGTTGTGCTGCTCACAGCATCATTTTGCATGGTATCGTTCTGCACCGAATCACTTGGCATTGAATTGCCAGATCTAACAACAGGTGCTTGTGCAGTTTGCGTACTTGTATCGGCCTCTCCCGTATAGCCAGGCGGATCAAGTAAAACGGTATACTCCCGCAATAAACGACCAGAAGCCCAATCTACTTGTATGAGCATATCTAAAAACGGTTCACTAATTGGTTGGGCTGATTGGAGTTTTAATATTGGGGCACCACTTGCGTTTTTGGCAATAATTACTTTAATCGTATTGTGAGAAGCAGGTTTTTCAATGCCTTGCGTTGCGTAAGCCTCTTCAGAAGCAATAGCAGCTGTAATACTACTAAGTTCTTCTGGAGTTACTGCTATCAGCTCGATATCTGCTTTAAGCGGCTCTCCCAAGCCTGACATCACATTAAGCTTACCTAAACCAGCGGCAAATACAGAAATTGGCATCAAGGCCATGCATAATGCAACGGTTATTCGCTTTAATTTGGAGTTATGCACTAATCCACCCTTAATATACTTAAATACGGCAATAATAAAAATAACATCAATTAGTTAGAGTTGCAAGCTCATCATACACATTATATTAATTAGCTATGTGATTGTAAGTGTTTACTGCTGGTATTTTCAACGTTTTACACTAATTTATTCAATTCAACGTTCTACCAATATGTGTAACATGCGACGTAATGGCTCTGCCGCACCCCATAATAATTGGTCGCCCACAGTAAATGCTGATAAATAATCATTACCCATGTTCAGTTTGCGTAATCGCCCCACGGGAGTAATAAGTTTACCAGTTACCGCAGCAGGAGTCAGATCGCGCATACTCGCCTGGCGCTCATTCGGAATGACTTTCGCCCACTCATTCGCCTCGGCCAACATCTGGCTAATTTCGTCTAACGGTACATCTTTTTTAAGCTTGATTGTCATTGCCTGGCTATGGCAACGCATAGCGCCAATCCTCACGCACAGGCCATCAATTGGAATTGGGTTGGCCACCCGACCCAGTATTTTATTGGTCTCTACGCCACCTTTCCACTCTTCTTTACTTTGACCGTTGCCTAAATCGCTGTCTATCCATGGAATCAAACTGCCAGCCAATGGCACGCCAAAGTTGGATGTCGGAAATTTTGCATCGCGTAAAGTGCCTGCAATGGTTCGGTCAATTTCTAAAATGGCCGAAGCTGGGTCTGCTAACATCTTACTGGCAGCAAAATGCGCTTCGCCCATTTGATTCAGTAATTCGCGCATGTTTTGCGCACCCGCACCAGATGCCGCTTGATAAGTCATGGAGGTAACCCATTCAATCAAATCAGCCTTAAACAATCCATTCAGCGCCATTAACATAAGCGAAACAGTACAATTGCCGCCCACCCAAACTTTGCCGTCTTTATGTAACGCGTCTTCAATCACATGCTGATTGACGGGATCAAGGATAATCACCGCCTCTTGCTCCATACGCAAGGTGGAAGCTGCGTCTATCCAATGCCCAGCCCAGCCAGCTGCGCGCAATTGCGGATAAACCTCGCTGGTGTAATCGCCGCCTTGACACGAAATAATCGCGTCCATTGCGCTTAAATGCCCAATATTTTTTGCGTCTTTTAATGCTGCAGAATCTTTACCCACACTTGGTGCTGCGCCACCCACTTGCGACGTAGTAAAGAATTGCGGCTCGATTAGCGCAAAGTCACTTTCTTCCATCATGCGCTGGATTAGAACACTGCCCACCATGCCGCGCCAACCAACAAAACCTACTTTTAACATCATTTCTCGCTTCCAAACTCAATTGTTATTGAGTGATTTTTTTTGCTTAGATTTATATTATTTATTGAGTCGATTTTTTAATCGCCTCACCAGCTTTTTCAACATCTTGGCCAACACCGTGCACCGTGTTGCAAGCTACTAGCGTTAATACAAAAAATAGGATTATCATTATTTTGGTCATCATTTTAGTCATCAAAATTCCCTTTAATATTTAGTGCGTACTAATCGCGAAAGTTACCAAATTGCAACGGAAAATCCGTTACACTTTTCTTGCAAAATGCGATGGCGTCTTGCAGCAAATCACGCTTGGCGCCATTCACTCGCACTTCGTCACCTTGA
>JANLWF010000158.1:0-2500 GCA_031364385.1 Methylotenera sp. | reverse complement strand
CAGGTGTTGCAACCTACCGAGCATATATTCAAGCAGGCGGCCTACAAGCCAATATCCATGCGGGTCATAGCCTGGGTGAATATACGGCTTTAGTCGCCTCAAATGTGCTCAGTTTTGCTGATGCTTTGCCGCTGGTGAAATTTCGTGCAGAAGCCATGCAGAGCGCCGTGCCAGAAGGCGTGGGCGCGATGGCGGCGATTCTTGGTTTGGATGATGATGCGGTGCGTGCAGTATGTTTAGAGGCTGCGCAAGGTGAAGTATGCGAAGCAGTAAATTATAACTCGCCAGGCCAAGTGGTGATTGCAGGCAACAAAGCCGCTGTAGAGCGCGGCATGGAAATCGCCAAAGCAAAAGGTGCGAAACGTGCACTCTCATTGCCTGTGAGCGTGCCATCACATTGCGCACTTATGCGTCCAGCCGCTGAAAAGTTAGCAGAATACTTAAAAAATGTAACGATTAATACGCCGCAAATCCCCGTCATTCATAACGCAGATGTTGCCGCTTATAATGATGCAGCACAAATTAAAGATGCTTTAGTGCGCCAGTTATATTCGCCTGTGCGTTGGGTAGAAACCTTGCAGGCTGTTCATGCGCAAGGCTTCACCTATAGCGCCGAATGTGGTCCAGGCAAAGTGTTAGCAGGTTTAACCAAGCGTATTATTGCTGATTTGCCATGCACGGCTTTAACTTCAAATGAAGCTATATTAGAATTTATTAATAATAACTAAATCAATTAGTTAAAAGGTTTATTTAATGTCAAATTTCTTAGAAGGACAAATCGCGTTAGTCACAGGCGCAAGCCGTGGTATTGGTGCAGCAATCGCGCAAGAGTTAGGCAAGCAGGGCGCAACAGTCATAGGCACAGCGACCACAGCGGGCGGCGCGGAAAATATCAATGCCGCGCTGAAAGCTGCTGGCGTAAGGGGTTTAGGTGTTGCCTTAGACGTCAACGATAGCGTGCAGATTGAAGCAGTTTTAGCGGAAATTGCTAGCAAATTCGGCGACGTTTCTATACTGGTGAATAACGCGGGCATTACACGCGACACTTTGCTGATGCGTATGAAAGCAGAAGACTGGGACGCAGTGATTTCCACCAATCTAACTTCAGTGTATCGTATGAGCCAAGCCGTGCTGCGTCCAATGATGAAGGCGCGTACAGGGCGTATTATCAGCATTTCTAGCGTGGTTGGCCACATGGGCAATGCGGGTCAAACCAATTACGCGGCAGCTAAAGCGGGCATGGCTGGATTCACCAAATCACTCGCTGCCGAGGTTGGCAGCCGCAATATTACGGTCAATTGCGTTGCACCTGGCTTTATTGAAACCGATATGACCGCCGAATTGCCAGAAGCGATTAAAACTAAAATGCTAGAGCGTGTACCACTAGGACGTTTAGGCAATGTGAATGAAATCGCAGCTACGGTGGCGTTTTTAGCTTCTCCAAATGCTGCATATATTACGGGCGAAACCATTCATGTGAATGGCGGCATGTACATGCTCTAAAACCTTGGCATAAGTAATAAATTATTTTTGTAACTATTTTTGTATTTTGGCAGAGTTTTGTTAGAATACGCACTTAGCCTGACTTTACTGATATAAGTCGCTAATTTTCAATCAAAGGGGTAAATAGATGTCTGACATCGAACAACGCGTTAAAAAAATTGTTGCTGAGCAATTAGGTGCAAATGAAGCTGATGTAAAAAATGCATCATCATTTGTAGATGATTTAGGTGCTGACTCACTCGACACAGTTGAGTTAGTGATGGCGCTAGAAGAAGAGTTTGATTGTGAAATTCCTGATGAGGAAGCAGAAAAAATAACAACGGTTCAATTGGCGATTGATTACGTCAATACTAACCTCAAATAAATTCACATATCAGCCCTCAACCGAGGGCTGATTTCTATTGCATTTATAGTTACACTTATGTCAAAACCATGACCACTAAACCATGCCCACTAAACGTAGAATAGTAGTGACAGGATTGGGTGTGATTTCCCCTGTGGGAATCGGCACGCAAAATGCTTGGCAAGCCCTGCTTAAAGGGCAATCTGGCATTACACGCATCACTAAATTTGATCCTAGCGCATTTGCATCGCAAATTGCGGGCGAAGTTAAAAACTTTAAGGTAGAAGACTATTTACCCGCCAAAGACGCACGCCGCATGGATACGTTTATTCAATACGGCTTGGTTGCTGGCATTGAGGCATTTAAAGACTCTGGAATCGAAGTCACCGAAAAAAATGCCGAGCGCATTGGCGTATCTATAGGCTCTGGCATTGGCGGTTTAGGCTTAATCGAAGCCACCAACGACAATTACGATGAAGGCGGCCCGCGCAAAATCTCGCCGTTTTTCATCCCTGGCACCATTATTAATATGATTTCGGGCAATTTAAGCATTATGTTTGGCTTAAAAGGCCCTAATGTGGCGATTGTTACTGCGTGTACTACAGGCACGCACAGCATTGGCGACGCCGCACGTATGATTGAATATGGTGATGC
>JANLWF010000092.1:0-6567 GCA_031364385.1 Methylotenera sp. | reverse complement strand
GGCAACACTTCAGGGTCTGGATTCGCAAGCGCAAAAATAATAGGATTTTTAGCCATACCTTTGATTAATGTAGCATCTAAAGCATTTTTGGCCGAAACGCCAATAAATACATCGGCTTGTGGCATTACATCGGTCAGCGTTTTATTGGCACTTGGCGCTACCGCAAGCTCACGGTTGTTGTCATGTAAATCGGGACGCGAAGTATCAATTATGCCTGCTCTATCCACCATTGTAATATTGGTCGCACCCATCAGTTTAAGCAATTTAGCGCATGAACAACCCGCTGCGCCAGCGCCTAAAAACACTATTTTTGCGGTTGATAATGTTTTTCCTTGTAGCTCGAGCGCATTTAATAATGCAGCGGCCACAATGACTGCTGTGCCATGTTGATCATCATGAAATACTGGAATATCGAGGCGTTTTTTCAGCTCATTTTCGATATAAAAACAATGCGGTGCAGCAATATCTTCTAAATTAATGCCGCCAAAAGTCGGCGCGATATTCACCACTGTTTGGATAAATTCGTCAGGCGAACTGGCGTTAATTTCAATATCAAACACATCAATACCAGCAAAACGCTTGAACAAGACTGCCTTGCCCTCCATGACTGGCTTGCTAGCCAGCGCACCCATATTGCCCAAGCCCAGTACTGCTGTACCATCAGTAATCACTGCCACCAAGTTACCTTTGTTGGTGTATTTATAGGCGTTGGCAGGGTCTGTATTAATTTCGCGCACTGGCTCGGCCACGCCTGGCGTATAGGCCAGCGACAAATCATCTTGCGTGGCGCATGGCTTGGAAGATTCAACACTCAATTTGCCAGGAATTGGAAATTGGTGATAATCTAATGCGCGTTTTTTTAGGTCATCCATAGCTTACTTTCTTTAAATTTCTTTCTTTTATTCGAGCTCTGACATGTAATGATGATCATCGGTTAGGCACAAGCCCAATCGCCATTCCATCGGTTTATCGCCATAGGTATAAGAAACGCGCTCAATACTCAACAATGGCGCGCCCAACTTTAAATTTAGTGCTTCTGCAACATCCTTGGTAGCCGCCACCGCAGTAAGCCGCTCTTCCGCCCGAATCATGCGGATGCCATATTCAGTTTCATACATGCTGTACAGCGATCCTTGGTTTTCTTCTACGCGAGTACTGTTAAGACCTTTAAATGGCGATGCTGGCACGATAATATGATCATAAATAAGCGGTCTTCCAGAAAAAGTGAGTAAACGCTTAATCTCAATCAAAGCCGCACCCACTTTGATTTCTAGAATTTTGGCGATGCGAATATCGGCCTTACTTTTACTGCACGAAATTAACTCGTTTTGCAGCACTTCTTTTTGCCCACTGGCGGCGGTAAGGCGCAAAAAACGTAGCTTGATGCCCTCTTCGTTATGCGTGGCAACAAAGGTGCCTTTGCCTTGACGGCGAATTAAAATGTTCTCGCCCGCCAAGCTATCAATGGCTTTTCGCACCGTGCCTTGGCTCACTTTAAAACGCGCAGCCAAGTCGATCTCGCTAGGAATCATGTCGCCAGGACGCCACTCGCCACCAATCAAGCTCTGGGTTAATAGAACCTTAATTTGGTCGTACAGCGGCCTGTAGCTTGGTGAATTGGCTTTATCTATCATAATTTTAAGTGTCTATAATTAATGATGCATCTTGAGTTAATGCAAATTAAAGCACACCCAATAAAAATAGTCTAGTAAATTATATCTTATACAAGACTTATCTTATATAAGACATAAGATATTTGTTGACAGTTTTGGAATGCCCTCTATATAATCACTTAAAACTTATAATTAAAGCCTAATTTTATTGGGCTGTGTTTCTTGGAGCTGTTTTTATGGAGCTATGTTTTCGCCCTCGTCGTTCTGCGCTATATGTGCCTGGTTGCAACCAGCATTATCTGGATCGTGCCCGCACGTTACCTGCTGATGCGGTGATTCTTGATTTGGGCGACCCAATTTTGGTGGCTTCAAAAATAGAGTCGCGCAATAACGTAGTAGAGGCGGTCAAACAAGGCGGTTATGGCTCGCGCGAGGTGATTGTGCGCGTGAATAACTTAGACTCAATTTGGGGACACGACGACATTAAAGCGGTTGCTAATATTGGTGCAGATGCAATTTTGTTCCCTAATATCGAATCCGCCGACAATGTGCATACCGCGCTTAAACTGTTAGATGCAGCAGGTGGCAGCAATGTGCCGATTATGGTGATGATAGAAAGCCCGATTGCGGTGCTAAATGCCAAAGAAATCGCTGCCGCAAGTGATCGCATTATTTGTATGATGATGGCAACTTCGGATTTAACCTCACAATTACATGCGCGGGTAACACACGAACAAAGTGCAATATTAACAGTATTATCCATGGTGATTTTAGCTGCACGCGCTTACGGTCGCTGCGTGGTGGATGGCATCACCAGCGACTTTAAAAACATGCATTCATTTGAATATGCATGCCGCATGGGGCGTGATATGGGCTTTGATGGCAAAACGCTAGTGAGCCCATCGCAAATTGCCTACAGTAACGATGCCTATACTCCAAAAAGTAGCGAGGTGGCTCATGCGCGTGAGATTATTCGAGCGCTAAAAGAGGCCAACGAAAAAGGGCTTGGCACAGTGGTGGTAAACGATAGATTAGTTGAACACCATCATGTAAAAGCAGCGGAACGCTTATTAAGGTTGCACGACATGATTGCAGATCTGGAAGAAGAGTACATTTAATTGTCCATATCCACTAAAATTAATGCAGGCCGTTTTTTTGAAGACTTCACATTGAATGAGGTGATTCAGCACGCTACACCACGCACCATTACCGCAGGTGATTGTGCTTTGTATGTTGCACTTTATGGCAGTCGTAACCCGCTACATTGCAGCGAACCTTTTGCACAATCACTCGGCTACAAAACCACACCAATTGATGATTTACTGGCTTTTCATATCGCCTTTGGCAAAACTGTGCCAGATATTTCGGTAAACGCCGTGGCCAATTTGGGCTATGCCGATGTGCGCTTTTTGCAACCCGTTTTTGTCGGCGATACATTATCTACCAGTAGCCAAGTGATTGGCTTAAAACAAAATTCTAGCGGAAAGAATGGTGTAGTTTGGGTGCACTCTACTTCAATCAATCAACTTGGCGAGCCAGTATTAAGCTGGGTGCGCTGGGTAATGGTACATAAAAATGATTTAAATAGAGCGGCGCCGATGACATCGGTTCCAACATTGCCAAGCTTTGTTACGCCTGAAAACTTAAATATTCCAGCTTATTTTTCCGCGAAAAACTTTGATGCGAAAGCTACAGGCGGCAAGTATTTTTGGGAGGATTATCAGGCGGGTGAACGCATCAACCATGCGGCTGGTATGACCATTAACAATGGCGACCACACTATGGCGACAAGACTTTATCAAAATAATGCACGCCTACATTTTGACGATTTTGCCATGCAATCTTCCAGCTTTGGCAAACGCTTGGTGTACGGCGGCGTGCCAATTTCGCTATGTCGCAGCCTAAGCTATGAAGGTCTAGAAAATGCGTTGAATGTTTTGTCTATAAACGCTGGAGCACATGCCAACCCTAGCTTTGCGGGCGACACGATTTATTGTGCGACTGAAGTTTTGGAAGCTTTTTCGTTGCCAAACCGCACAGATATTGGTGCTTTGAGACTGCGTATGGTCGGCATTAAAAATATGTCTCCTAGCGATTTAACAGAAATTAAAACCGATAAAGGCTATCACCCGAATGTAGTGCTAGATCTTGATTACACCGCGGCGATGCCAAAAAGATTGAAAGTTTAAGGAAAATAATGACCGAAGTGAATAGTAAAGCACATCCAAATGACGCCCTATTCGGTGGGGAAAAACCGTTTCCGCTGATTCCTGCTTGCGAACATTTTGCAGGTAGCGAAAAATTAATACTTAAAGCGCTTGGCCTGCAAGATAGCATTGGCCCAGTGTTTGACATTACTTGCGATTGTGAAGATGGCGCGGCAAGCGGTCAAGAACGCGACCATGCTGAGATGATCGTGCGCGTGCTGAATAGTGACGCCAATAAACACAAAATGGCAGGTGCGCGCATACATGATTACACGCACCCTGCTTGGAAGCTTGATATAGATATTTTAGTGGGTGGCGCAGGCAATGTATTAAGCTACATCACCATCCCAAAATGTACCAGCCTTAATCAGGCGAGAGAAATGATTACTTATATTCAAAAAGCGGCTACTTTTATTGGCATTACACACGAAATTCCTGTGCATATTTTAATCGAAACGCACGGCGCGCTGAATCAAGTGCATGACATTGCCAAATTGCCGTGGGTACAAGTGCTGGATTTCGGCCTGATGGATTTTGTTAGCGCGCATCACGGCGCGATTCCTGCCAGTGCCATGCGTAGCCCTGGCCAGTTTGAGCACCGCTTACTTGCTCGTGCCAAGGCTGAAGTGGTTTCTGCTGCACTAGCCAATGGTGTCGTACCCGCGCACAACGTAACGCTAGACTTAAAAAATGTAGAAACCACCATGAGCGATGCCAGCCGCGCTCGCAACGAGTTTGGTTTTATGCGCATGTGGAGTATTTACCCGACACAAATTCAGGCGATTGTCGATGCCATGAAACCGAATTTTGACGAAGTTGCTGATGCAGCGAACATCCTGCTAGCCGCGCAACAAGCCGATTGGGGCCCAATTCAATATGAAGGCGAATTGCACGATAGAGCAACCTATAGATACTTTTGGGAAGTGCTGCAAAAAGCTAAACTCACCAATGTGCCGATTTCTGATGAATCCAATAAAGCTTTTTTTAGCTAGGCTGTAACAATGATGACTATACCAACATCCGCAGGCGCGCGTTTTCGTGCTGCAATTGCTGCTGAAAAGCCGCTACAAATTATCGGCGCGATAAACGCTTATCACGCCATGCTTGCCACACAAACAGGCTTTAAGGCGCTGTACCTATCTGGTGGTGGCGTGGCTGCTGCCTCGCTGGGTTTGCCCGATTTAGGCATTTCTACGCTTGAAGATGTATTAATCGATGTGCGCCGTATTACCGACGCTGTCGATACACCGCTTTTGGTGGATATTGACACTGGCTGGGGCGGCGCATTTAATATTGCGCGCTCAGTCAAAAGCGTTGCAAAAGCAGGCGCAGCGGCAGTACATATTGAAGACCAAGTTTCAGCCAAACGTTGTGGCCACAGACCAAATAAAGCGGTTGTAAGTCAAGCCGAAATGGTGGATCGCATTAAAGCCGCCGTGGATGCTAGAACCGACCCCGATTTCGTCATTATGGCGCGCACTGATGCATTGGCGGTGGAAGGTTTACAAAGCGCTATGGATCGCGCCTGCGCTTGTGTTGAGGCTGGTGCCGATATGATATTCCCAGAAGCCATGACCGAATTAAGCATGTATAAACAATTTGCAGATGCGGTAAAAGTGCCTGTATTGGCCAATATTACCGAGTTTGGCAGCACGCCATTATTTACGGTAGCAGAACTAGCAACGGCAGACGTGAGCATGGTGCTATACCCACTCTCTGCCTTCCGCGCCATGAACAAGGCAGCACTAACCGTGTATGAAATCATGCGCGCTGAAGGCACGCAGAAAAATGTAGTTGGCCTGATGCAAACGCGCATGGAGCTTTACGAGCATTTGGGTTATCACGCGTTTGAGCAAAAATTAGATAGTCTGTTTATTGAAAATAAGTAGTGGGAAAAGTACTTAAAGGGGGAAAGTAACGATGGAAACAGCTACAGAACAACCGAAAAAGAAAAAAGGCGTCGCTCTAGCTGGCGTCAATGCTGGATCTACAGCCATTTGCACTGTCGGTCACACGGGCAACGATTTACATTATCGTGGCTACGATATCATCGATCTGGCCAAAAGCGCAACTTTTGAAGAAGTGGCCTACATGTTGATTCATGGCGAGTTGCCGAATAAGTCGCAGCTAACTGCCTATCACGCAAAACTTAAAACAATGCGCGGCTTGCCTGCTGCGCTTAAAATTGTGCTCGAGCAAATCCCGAAAAACGCACATCCAATGGATGTGATGCGCACGGGTTGTGCCATGCTCGGCACACTTGAGCCTGAAAGTGCGAACCGCGATATTGATGCGGCAAAATTACTTGGAGATCGTCTAATTAGTTGTTTTGGTTCGATTTTATTGTATTGGTATCACTTTAGTCACTTTGGCAGACGTGTAGAAGTGGAAACCGACGACGACAGTATCGCCGCGCATTTTCTGCATGTTTTGCATGGCAAAGCACCTAGCCAAGTGCATATTGACGCGATGAATACCTCGCTAGTTTTATACGCCGAACATGAGTTTAACGCCAGCACTTTTACAGCACGCGTCATTGCTGGCACGCTATCTGATATGTATAGCTGTATTACAGGTGCAATTGGCGCGTTGCGTGGTGCAAAACATGGCGGCGCGAATGAAGCGGCGATGGAAATTATCGAGCGCTACAAAACTGCCGACGAAGCCGAAGAAGACATTTTAGAACGGATGAGCAGAAAAGAAATTGTGATTGGTTTTGGCCATCCAGTTTACACAATCGCCGACCC
>JANLWF010000086.1:0-3479 GCA_031364385.1 Methylotenera sp. | reverse complement strand
GCAAAAGTGGGTGACAGCGTTATAGTAGGTATCAACGAAAAAGCGTTGCTAAAAAGTGCTTTTTTGCTCTATATATTGCCACTTGCAACCATGTTAATTGGCGCCATATTAGCGACACAAATACATGATACAAATGGTTACGCTATGTTGGGTGCGTTGTTTGGTTTAGTGCTGGGCTTGTTGTGGGTAAAAGGCCACACGATGTCGAGCAATTATTTTAAGCTGCAACAACCCGTGATTTTAAGGTTGGCAACGCAAGAAACAACAGTCAGTTTTAATTAAACAATATTTAAGGAAAAATATTAGATGTTAAAAAAATGGATTTCAAGTGCATCAATGGCAATTGCTTTTACGTTTTCTAGTTTTACTCAAATAGCTATAGCCAATAACTTACCCGATTTTACCGAGCTAGCCGAAAAACACGGTGCCGAAGTGGTGAATATAAGTGTTACTCAGGTCATGCAAGCAGGCAATAATGTAATGCCATTTCCAGGTATGGAAAATGACGAAAATTTGCAAGAGTTTTTTAAACGTTTCGGCATTCCTGGAATGCCAGGCCAGCCTGGACAAGGCGGGCAAGAATATAAATCGCAATCGCTTGGTTCGGGCTTTATCATTAGTGCCGATGGTTATATTTTAACCAATGCACATGTGGTGAGCGAGGCCGATGAGGTGCTGGTTAAGTTATCCGACAAACGCGAATTTAAAGCTAAAATTATTGGTACAGATAAACGCACCGATGTGGCCTTAATTAAAATTGAAGGTACAAATTTACCAAAAGCCACTATTGGCGACCCTGCCGCGCTTAAAGTGGGCGAATGGGTAGCAGCGATTGGCTCACCTTTTGGCTTAGAAAACACCATGACTGCGGGTATTGTTAGCGCAAAAGGTCGCGCACTTCCGCAAGAAAACTTCGTGCCCTTTATTCAAACCGATGTGGCGATTAACCCTGGCAACTCAGGTGGCCCATTGTATAACTTGCGCGGCGAAGTGGTGGGCATAAACTCGCAAATCTATAGCCGTAGCGGTGGCTCTATGGGCTTGTCTTTTTCAATCCCGATTGATGTAGCTATTGATATTTCTAACCAGTTAAAAGCTTCTGGCAAAATAACACGTGGCTGGTTAGGCGTGGCAATTCAAGAGCTTACCAAAGAGCTAGCAGAATCATTTGGTATGAAAAATACCAATGGCGCGCTTATCGCAGGGGTTGAGAAAAACGGCCCAGCCGATAAAGGCGGCTTAATGGCAGGCGATGTGATTATTAAGTTTGACGGTAAAGTTATTACCACTTCCGCAGACTTACCGCGCGTTGTGGGCGGCACGAAGCCTGGTAAAATTGCTGCTGTGGACATTTTGCGTAAAGGTGCGGTTAAAACCCTGAATGTGGGTGTGGGTGAAACACCAACTGAGCCTAGCGATTCAATACCAGCTGCTAAGCCTGCAACAAAAGCAGAAGCCAATAAAATAGGCCTCACGTTAAAAGAGTTAACACCGCAACAAAAGAAAAAACTCAATGGTAAAAATGGCTTATTGGTGACAGAAAGTACAGGTGCAGCTGCGCAAGCAGGTATTCGCCGTGGCGATGTGATATTGGGCTTAAATAACTCTGAATCACAAAGCGTAGAAGCGTTTAACAAACAAATTAACGCAGTAGCCGCTGGTAAAACAGTGGCCGTGTTGGTGTTGCGTGGTGAAAGCACATTGTATGTGCCGATTAAAGTAACTAAATAACTAATTTGGCTATGCAAAAGCCCGCCCAGAAAATTTGACTGGGGCGGGCTTTTTATTTGAGCCAATACAATTAGTCAGTACAATTACACGGTACAATTAATTACAAATTAATCAAGCATTTGTAGTAAAATCACGCCATTGTGAAAAGCGCGCCTGTTGCGCTTTAATTATTTATAAAGCTTCGCTTTATTTGTTTGTATAGCATAAAAGTAGAACATGAAAAACATCCGTAACTTCTCCATTATCGCACATATTGACCACGGCAAATCGACGCTGGCTGACCGCATTATTCATCTCTGCGGTGGTCTGGAAGATCGTGAAATGGAAGCGCAAGTGCTTGATTCTATGGATATTGAGCGCGAGCGCGGCATTACCATTAAGGCGCAAACAGCAGCGCTGCAATACAAAGCGGATGACGGTCAAACTTATCAGCTTAACCTGATTGATACGCCTGGCCATGTGGATTTTAGCTACGAAGTTTCACGCAGCCTATCTGCCTGCGAAGGCGCATTATTGGTTGTAGATGCGAGCCAAGGCGTTGAAGCGCAAAGTGTGGCCAATTGCTATACCGCGCTGGATTTAGGCGTAGAAGTGACGGCTGTGCTCAATAAAATTGATTTGCCCAGCGCCGACCCAGAGCGCGTGAAGCAAGAAATTGAAGATGTCATCGGCGTGGATGCTTCCGACGCAGTATTATGTTCAGCCAAAACTGGCTTGGGCGTGCGCGATGTGTTAGAAGCTGTAATTAAAAAAGTACCACCGCCACATGGCAATGTGGATGCGCCTCTCAAGGCCTTGGTGATTGATGCTTGGTTTGATAATTACGTCGGTGTGGTGATGTTGGTGCGCGTCATTGATGGCGTGCTAAAACCAAAAGATAAAATTCGCCTCATGGCAACAGGCGCGCAGCATTTGTGCGAGCAAGTGGGTGTGTTTACGCCAAAATCGCTACAAAAAACTGCCTTATCCGCAGGCGAAGTGGGCTTTATTATTGCTGGTATTAAGTCGCTAGATGACGCGAAAGTCGGTGACACCGTTACGCATACCGATCGCCAAGCCGCCGAGCCACTGGCGGGCTTTAAAGAGGTGCAGCCGCAGGTGTTTGCAGGGCTGTATCCAGTAGAATCGAACCAGTTTGAAGCGCTAAGAACCGCATTAGAGAAGCTGAGTTTGAACGATGCCAGTTTGCAGTTCGAGCCTGAAAATTCTACTGCCTTAGGTTTTGGTTTTAGATGCGGCTTTCTGGGCTTGCTGCACATGGAAATCGTGCAAGAGCGCCTAGAGCGCGAATACGACATGGAGTTGATTACCACTGCGCCCACCGTGGTGTACGAGTTGTTGCTGAAAGATGGTAGCGTGGTACAAATTGAAAATCCTTCAAGATTACCCGAGCCATCGCGCATTGAAGAAACGCGCGAACCCGTGATTAACGTGAATTTGCTGATGCCGCAAGATTACGTGGGCCCAGTGATGACGCTGTGTAACGGCAAGCGCGGCATACAAAAAAATATGCAATATATGGGCAGGCAAGTGATGTTGAGCTACGAAATGCCGCTAAATGAAGTGGTTTTAGATTTCTTTGATAAGTTAAAATCAGTTTCGCGCGGTTATGCCAGCATGGATTATGAGTTTTTAGAATTTCGCGCTGCAGATTTGGTGAAACTTGATATTATGGTCAACGGCGAACGCGTCGATGCGCTCAGTTTGATTGTGCACAGAGAAAATAGCGTACGCCGTGGCCGTGATGT
>JANLWF010000068.1:0-2880 GCA_031364385.1 Methylotenera sp. | reverse complement strand
GTACGCCATTCATCGCTTCAGCGTCTTCCAAACCAGGTTTTCGGCTGGTAATCACAGGCCACAGCTTAGCTAGGCGCGCGTTTAAGGCGATAAAGTGCTGCTGGTCTGCTGGCACATCATCCTCCGCAAAAATCGCCTCTGCGGGGCATTCTGCGACGCACAGCGTGCAATCGATGCATTCATCTGGATTAATTGCCAAAAAGTTCGGACCTTCTACAAAGCAATCGACAGGGCAGACATCCACGCAATCGGTAAATTTACATTGAATACAGTTTTCGGTGACGACATAAGTCATTTTTACTATCCTTGCTGCTTAAAAAAGCGAATACGTTATTTTAATTGATTTTTGTGAGTAAATAAAATGAAACAAAGCAAATATCACTTTATTCGTCATTCCCGCGAAAGCGGGAATCCATATTTATTTTTACAAAGGATCCCAACTTTCGCGAGGATGACGGAGTAGGAGATAATCAGTGTTTATAAAATCATGCCCGCGCCAACGGTGTTATTGGTGCTTTCATCAATCACAATAAACGCGCCGATCGCACGATTTTGCGTGTAGCTATCCACCATCAACGGCTGCGCGAGTTTGAATTGAATGCGCGCAATGTCATTCATTTTTAGCTCGGTGGCGGTTTGCTGCTCTAGCGTGTTCACGTCTACTTTATACACAATTGCGCCCACTTTTGCTTTGCTTTCGCGGGTGGTGTGGCGGATGACGTACGTGCGTGCAGCTGACATCGGTGTTTCGGAAAGCCAGCATACAAAGGCTTCAATCTGTTTTACAGGCTCAATTTTGCTGCCCGTTTTAACAATCATATCGCCGCGTGAGGTATCGATTTCGTCTTCTAGCAATATCGTTACGCTTTGCTCGGTTTGCGCACTTTGAAGTTGCGCGTCGCCAATTTGGATCGCTTTTACTTTGCTTTGGTAGCCATTCGGCAACACAGTAACGGCATCGCCCACCGCAATGTCGCCACTTTCAATTCTGCCCATAAAACCTCTAAAATCGTGCAAGTCGGCATCCGCACTGGCGTGCGGTCTACACACAAATTGCACAGGAAAGCGGAATTCGGCATTTTGCTCTTCATCAGCCGCGGGTGCGTCTTCTAGCATTTCCAAAAGCGTTTCGCCAGTGTACCAAGGCATATTTTCTAATCGATCTACCAGCATGTCGCCATTGAGTGCCGATATCGGAATAAATTTGATTTCACGCGCTTGAGCTAAGCCAATTTCTTTAGCAAACACCAGGTAATCGGCACAAATTTTGTTGTAAACGGCTTCATCGTAATTCATCAAATCCATTTTATTAACGGCCACCACAATGTGTTGTATGCCTACAAGGTGCGCCAAATATGAATGGCGGCGCGTTTGCGTCAGAACGCCACGACGCGCATCTATCAAAATGATTGCCAAATTTGCGGTGGAAGCTGCCGTGACCATATTGCGCGTGTATTGCTCGTGCCCAGGCGCATCGGCGATGATGTATTTGCGCGTGCCAGTCGAAAAATAGCGGTAGGCCACGTCGATGGTAATGCCTTGCTCGCGCTCCGCTTGTAGGCCGTCAGTGAGCAGCGATAAATCCACCGCTTCCATGCCGCGTTTTTTAGAGGTGTTAGAAATTTGTGTCAGCGTATCGGCTAATATTGTTTTAGTATCAAACAGCAAGCGGCCTATGAGCGTACTTTTGCCGTCATCGACAGAGCCACAGGTCATAAAGCGTAGTAAAGAGTCGTTATGTTGTGACATTAGAAATAACCCTCTTTTTTACGTTGTTCCATGCTGGCATCCGAAGTTTGATCATCCAAGCGCGTCGCGCCACGCTCAGTAATCGTTGTAGTCGCGGTTTCTAGCACGATTTTGCTTACATTGTCTGCGTCACTAAGCACGGGCGCGGTGCATGTAATATCGCCCACCGTTCTAAAGCGCACTTGCATATTAACGACTTTTTCGCCATTCTTGGGCTGATTAATCACTTCACCATCGGCTAGTTTTACATTGGCTGGCATCATCGCGCCGCCACGCATAATAATGTCGCGGTTGTGTGCAAAATAAATGCTTGGCAGCTCTAGTTTTTCGCGCTCAATGTATTGCCATACGTCCATTTCTGTCCAGTTGCTAATCGGAAAGGCACGAATATTCTCGCCCTTGTGACTTCTTGCGTTGTATAAATTCCACAATTCAGGACGCTGATTTTTCGGATCCCATTGACCGAATTCGTCGCGGAAACTCATGATGCGCTCTTTCGCGCGAGCTTTTTCTTCGTCTCGCCGTGCGCCGCCGATGCAACAATCAAAACCGTGCTCTTCAATGGCTTCTAAAAGCGTCACTGATTGGTGCTTGTTGCGCGGCTCATCTGCCGTTTTTAAAACAACCGTACCGCGTTTCATCGAGTCTTCCACAGAACGCACAATTAAGCGCTCGCCAAGTTCGGTAGCGCGTTGATCGCGAAAATCAATTACTTCTTGATAATTGTGGCCAGTATCAATGTGCATGAGCGGGAATGGGAAGCGACCAGGGCGAAAAGCTTTTTCTGCAAGCCGCAAAATACAAAGCGAGTCTTTGCCGCCAGAGAACAACAATACGGGATTCGAGCATTGACCTGCAACTTCACGCAAGATGTGAATCGCCTCGGCTTCAAGCCAATCTAGATGAGACAATGGTTGTTTTTTATTTAGCATATTCAATTACTTATTTTAGTCACTTAATTTAATACTTCATTTTTTTGTATGAAGTCCACATTCTTTGTTCTGCGGATCTTCCCACCACCAGCGGCCTGCGCGTACATCCTCACCAACGGCAACGGCGCGGGTACAAGGTGCACAGCCAATGCTGGGGTAAAACTGGTCGTGTAGCGCATTATACGGCACATTAAACATG
>JANLWF010000016.1:0-6301 GCA_031364385.1 Methylotenera sp. | reverse complement strand
TAAATGTGTTTAATTAAGAGGTTTAAATCAACAATAAGTTTACGCTATAATTAAAGCAAACTATATTAAAATAAAACGCACTATTATGGTGTCCCCGTCAGGACTCGAACCTGAAACTGACCCTTAGGAGGGGCCGGTGATATCCGTTTCACCACAGGGACACAAAACCCTATTCTACCGCGTTGTGGCCGATTTTAATGATAAGCTATATCTTGCGCTATATATCTTGTGCTTTATTTTGAATCTAGTGCTGCCCAGCGCGCCAGCAAGTTTTCTAGCAGATTATCAATTTCAAGCAATCGCACTTGTAAGGCTTTTGCTTTTTCAGCATGCATTTTGTAGATATCAACATTAGCCAATTGGGTTTGAATATTGGCTTGCTCAGTTTCTAGCTTTTCAATCTTTGCGGGAATTTCATCCAACTCTTTTTGCTCTTTAAAGCTCAGCTTCACTGCTTTAGTATCAATGGTTGATTTTTTAGCTGTGCCAGCAGGCTTATGCTTATTGGCTTGCAGACTAGATGTATTTTGCTTGGTAAAGCGTTGCCAATCATCGTAGCCGCCACCAAATTCAGTCAGTACTCCATTACCTTCAAATGCAATCACTTGTGTGACCGTATTTTCTAAAAACGCGCGGTCGTGGCTGACTAAAAACAGCGTGCCAGCAAAATCTTGCAGCAAGCTTTCTAACAGTTCTAATGTATCAATATCCAAGTCATTGGTTGGCTCATCTAGCACCAAAACGTTAGCTGGCCGAGCAAAAAGTCGCGCCAGAAGCAAGCGATTACGCTCGCCGCCAGATAGCGATTTTACGGGTGAGCGTGAGCGTTGTGGCGGAAACAAAAAGTCTTCTAAATAGCTAATCACGTGCTTGCGCTCGTTGCCGATTTCTACAAAATCCGAGCCTGGGCTGATGGTATCGGCCAGCGTGGCTTCTTCATCTAACTGCTCGCGCATTTGGTCAAAATAGGCCACGTTGATTTTAGTGCCGCGCTCAATTTTTCCGCTATCGGCTTCGATATCACCAAGAATCAGTTTTAATAATGTAGTTTTACCGATACCGTTCGGTCCTAGCAAGCCAATCTTGTCGCCACGTAAAATTCGCGTGCTAAAGCCGTTAATCAAGGTTCTGCCGCCATAGCCTTTTACCACGTTTTCTAGCTCAGCCACCAGCTTGCCGCTGCGTTCGCCAGCGTCTAAATTGAGTTTTACATTGCCTTGGCGTTCACGTCTGGCAGCACGATCTAGGCGTAGCGCCTCTAGGCGGCGCACACGGCCTTCGTTGCGGGTGCGCCGTGCTTTAATACCTTGTCGAATCCATACTTCTTCTTGCGCTAAAAATTTATCAAACTTGGCGGCATGCGTTTCTTCAACCGCGATTAACTCTTCTTTTTTAATTTGGTAATCGGCAAAATTGCCGACAAAATCGGTGAGAATGCCGCGATCTAACTCGGTGATGCGGGTAGCGAGTCGATTCAAAAATCGCCTGTCATGGGTGATGAACAGCACACAGCCGTTAAAGCTCAGCAACAACTCTTCTAGCCATTCAATCGCTTCTAAATCCAAATGGTTAGTGGGCTCGTCTAACAATAAGACTTCTGGCTCCGCCACCAGAGCGCGACCCAAGGCTACGCGTTTGCGCCAACCACCAGAAAGCGTAGAAACCAGCGCGTCTGCATCTAGATTTAAACGGCTTAGCACCGTCTCGACACGCGATTGCGCCACCCAGCCATTTTGCACATCTAGCTCGTGCTGCAAGTGCTGCATTTTTTCCATTAATTTTTCAATATTTGCATTAGGCATGCCCATATCGTGTGTTACAGCGTGATAATCGATAATGATTTGCTGCAACGCACCTAAACCTTCAGCTACTGCTTCGAATACGGTGTGCGTGGTATCCAACTCAGGCTCTTGTGGCACATAAACCACGCGCGCATTGGGCGCACGCCATACATTGCCGTCGTCCAGCTTAATGGTGCCCGCAATGGCCTTAAGCAAGCTAGATTTGCCCGCGCCATTACGGCCAATTAAACCTACGCGCTCACCTGCATCTAATTGAAAAGCAGCATGATCGAGCAATGCGTGGTGACCAAACGCCAGTGAGGCGTTATCTAAAGTAATAAATGGCATAATTGATTAACCGCCCATTGATGAGCGGCCTAGTTGATTAATGGCTTAACTGATTAATCAGTTAATTGAGTATTGGTATAGTTGATTAAGTGTTAAGTGTCTAGTTGAACAATTGACTAGTATAACGAGTTTTTTGACGTGGGTTCTAATGCAACGCTTGAATCTTCAGGAATAAAAAAGGCTAGCTGAGGGTTTTGTTTTAACTTTTTATCAAATTCTTCAATAGGAACGGGTTTGCCAAATAAATAGCCTTGATAATGCCTACAACCACTTTTTTGCAATTGTATATATTGTTCTTTTGTTTCTACACATTCTGCAATTACGTCTAGGTCCAATGTATTTGCCATGGCAGCAATCGTGCATACTATGGCTTGATCGCTAGTATTTACAGCAATATCACGTATAAACGACCCATCTATTTTTAGCTGATTTAATGGTAGCCGTTTGAGGTATTGTAGTGATGAATAACCCGTGCCAAAGTCATCAAGTGAGAATTGCACGCCGATTTTTCTTAAAGTCTGCATGGTTTCAATGGTGCTTTCCACATCCTTCAACAACATACTTTCTGTCAGTTCTAACTTAAGTAAGGCTGGGTTGATGTCATGATAGAGTAAGGCGGCTTGCACTTCATCAACGAAATATTTTTGATGAAATTGTTTGGCACTCACGTTGACCGATAGTGCAAAATTGCGGGTAAGCTCGTCTCCTTGCCATATTTTAATTTGCGCGCATGCGCCCTCTAATACCCATTGACCAATAGGCAAAATAAGCTCTGTTTCTTCGGCCAAAGGAATAAACATGGCAGGCGATATTAAGCCTTGCTCAGGGTGCAGCCAACGTAGTAAAACTTCCGCACCTGTCGGAAAGCCCGAGCTATCGACCTGGACTTGATAATATAATTGAAATTGTTGCAACTCAATCGCTTTGCGTAACTCATGCTCTAGAGATACATGAGCAGTAATGCTGGCTTGCATGGATGGATTAAAGAGTCGTATTGCGTTGCGCGTTTTTTTGGCTTCATACATGGCAATATCGGCTTGTTTCAGTAATTCTTCAGTAGAAGATTGATTGCCATTGAATAAAGTAACACCAATGCTTACGCTGCTG
This sequence comes from Methylotenera sp., assembly GCA_031364385.1. GTDB lineage: Bacteria > Pseudomonadota > Gammaproteobacteria > Burkholderiales > Methylophilaceae > Methylotenera_A. The sequence goes on along the minus strand of JANLWF010000016.1, from coordinate 3,065 downwards.
TGGTGCTTTTGATTATTGATTAGGTAAGGTTGATGCAGAGCGACTAATATTTTGTTAGCTACACTTTCTGCGTTTACTGTAGCTTCAATATTCTGCACTTTCAAGTCTTCTAGAATCACTACAAACTCATCACCGCCAAAGCGCGCTACGGTGTCAACTTCACGTACGCATTCCTTCAATCGTTTCGCCACCATGGTTAGCAAAATATCGCCAACCTCATGCCCAGATGAGTCGTTAAGTGTTTTGAAATTATCGAGATCTAGAAAAAGCAGAGCACCTTCTTTGCCGTTGCGTGAACTGCCTGCTATGGCATGATTGAGTCTATCTAATAATAAGCGTCGGTTTGGCAAGCCAGTAACCGTGTCGTAAAATGCCAAATTTTCAATCTCTGCGGCGGCGGCTCTTTGCGTAGAAATGTCAGTCAAATGGGTAACAAAATTTTCAACATTATCATTTTTATCTTTCACCACCGTGATATTAAGGTGTGCTGGATATACCTCCCCATTTTTGCGCTGATTCCAGATTTCGCCTTCCCAAAAGCCATTGCGCATGATATTGGTTAACATAGTGGTGTAAAGATGAGACTCATTTTGCTTGGCACAAAACATGATTAAGTTTTTGCCCAAAACTTCTTTTTGTGTGTAACCAGAGGTTTTGGTGAAGGCATTATTGGTACGGATAATCAAGTTACTTGCATCTGAAATGATAATGCTATTATGTGCATTGAAGGCTGTGGCGGCGACTCGAAGATCATTTTCTTTAAGTTTTCGCTCCGTAATATCCTGTAAAAAAACCATCAGCCTACCACCATCGGTCTGCCTATGCTGAACGCTGATTTCAACGTGGAAAATACTACCGTCTTTACGTCTATGCTCCGACTCGAAGCGATCTTCGCCATTCGAGGTGATATTTTGAATGTGTTCAATTACATCCTCAGGGGACTCTTTAGCTACTAGGTCAGAAACATACATTGTGAGTAGTTCCTGCTGGCTATAGCCACTCATTTCACAATAAGCTTGGTTGACCTCTAGCAGTTGCCCTTGCAAATCAGTTAACCAAAATCCATCCATAGAGCCTGAGAGTATGGCGCGGTGCCATTCATCACTGATCAGCAACTTATCTTGAGCTTGCCTATGCTCGGTAGTGTCATGAAGAATAGCGACGCCACCTTCAACTTTCCCGTAGCAATCTATAGAAGGAACGCAAATTAAATTAACCCATTTTTTGGTACCAACATAATTGGCGCTGTAATAGCCGTCGTAGTAGCCAACTTCACCTTCTAAGGCTTTTTTTAACGTGGGTAATATAGATTGATCTTGAATGAAATTCATCAGCTCAAGGCCGATTAAACCATCTGCGGGCACACCTAAAATGGCAGCGTAGCGCTCATTGCAATGCGTGATGATAAGGTTTGCGTCGAAATGGAAAATGGCCATGGGCGAGTGGCTCAATAATGCGTCGTAGCGATTAGTGCTGGTACTTACCGTTCTTTTATGTTCGCCCGCTTCTAATCGTAATACAATATTTTCTAGTAAGTTTTGGTTAGCGCGGCGTATGTGCACCACTATAAAGATGAGATACATGATTCCTGCTAAGGCCATTGCATCTGACATAGCGCTATGGTGCATAAATAGGCGAATGATGGGCGGTATGAGTAGTGCGAAGGTAAATGTAATGGCGCTGATAGTATCGGCTGAATAAGATATGACAACACCAGCCGATACGCCTGCTAGTACAAAAACTAAAAACATCTGATGTTCTGGGTTGTTAGGCGGGAACATTAGAAAGCCAGCCGAACCCCAGACTAAGCCAGCAATGATAGTGAGGTAGCGAAATTTTACCAGTTGCGCTTGCAAGGTGGAATGCTCATCCAAAGGCGTTCGCAAACATGAATGCACATGTACAGCGCGAATAATTGCGATTAACATAATCAAAGAAAGCCAAGTTAGCACGAATGGCAGTGCAATCACTTCGCGTTGAGCGTAAGCAAAAAGCGCTGCAATGACGGTGCTGGTAACGATTGCGAATTTGCTAGTTGCGAGCAGGCGCAAAAACAGGGCTGATTGTATCAATGGATTATTCAATTGGCTCAATTACAACTTTAAGAATTATTAATATTAAGATTCATCTTAATTTCTAATTTTAGTTGTAAAAGATAATCGTATTATAACATAAACATGAAAAAAGACGTTTCATTTACATTGTCTTACATAAACATGTTTGGTAGGGCAGGGTTGGCATCATTTGGCTAGCATGGCATGAATATTTGCCAATCTTGATTTGCCAAAATCTTTGCTAATTTCGGGGTCGTTAAATGGGTTGCCAAAATGGCGCACGTCGGCAATTGGCAGCTCACTGATAAAGCGGCTGGGTTCGCACATTTGTACTTCACCCGCGCGTTTGCGTTTTTTGCACCACGATATGTTGAGCGATTTTTGTGCACGGGTAATGCCTACGTACATCAGGCGGCGCTCTTCTTCGATTTGGTCGTTATCGATACTTTCGCGATGTGGCAAAATGCCTTCTTCGATGCCGATTAAAAACACATGACCGAACTCTAAGCCTTTAGCGGCGTGCAGGGTAGATAGTTTTACCGCGTCTGGTTCTCCGTCTTCGCGGCCTTCTAACATACTCATTAGCGATACCATTTGCGTGAGTTCCAGCAGATTTTTGCCGTCATTTTCGTTACCAAATTCGGTGCTAGATTCGCCTTTTTTAGTCAGCCATCCAATAAAATCTAGCACGTTAGCCCATTTGCTTTCAGCAGCGCGCGGTTCTTCAGAGTCATACAAAAACGCTTCGTATTGAATGCTTGTCAATAAATCATTTAGCACTTCACCCGCTGGGTCTCGCACGGCGCGGGCTTGTATTTTTTGAATATATTGGCAAAAAGTCAGCAAATCGACTAATTGCTTATTGCCAATTTCTGCTTGAAAACCTTGCTCAAACGCCGCCGCAAATAAGGACATTTTCTGCGCGCTGGCATACTCGCCAAGCCGCTCCAGCGTTGTATTGCCGATGCCTTTTTTAGGCGTAGTCGCGGCGCGAATAAACGCAGGGTCGTC
>JANLWF010000003.1:0-7326 GCA_031364385.1 Methylotenera sp. | reverse complement strand
ACTACAACTAAAACTAAAAAATTTAAATACTTAATTTTTTCTCACCTTGTTATATTTTTAAGCAAGCGGGGTTCACTAAAGCATTCGCCACCACACCACCTATCTGTGGCTGGCTTACAGACTCTTTATATTCTACATCATCTACGCCAAAAGCATCTAATCCACTTATCATGGCGCTACCTGCGCTTGCGTCACCGCAAGTTTGCTGTGCTTGCTCTGGGCGCGCTAGCCCGCCATTAAATGCAGTAATATTGCTAGGAGATACTGGTGGTGGTGCTGTTGGTGGTGCTGTTGGTGGCGCAATTGGCAACACACTTAAAACGCCATCTACAAAAGTAATATCATAATTTGCCGCACTTAAACCAAACGGCGTAATCGCATAATTGCCCACAGGCGAGCTTGTCGTTGCTGATGTATTATGACCAAGCGCACCAGTAAGTACAGCATTAGTTTCGCCATTCACAAAACCAGTGATGATGCTGCTAAATGCGGGATTAAGGCTGCCTTGTACCTTTGTGGCGTCATTGGCGGTGACGCTGGCGTTGGCTTTGCCGATGTTCAGCGCGCCATCTATAAATAATAAGTTGTAATTGCTATCAATACCACTGGCGCTGTGGGTGTAGCTACCTGCATTCTGGCCGCTGCCGCCCGTGGTGCTGACACCCGTTAAGACCGCCGTCGTTTCACTGTTGACTAAGCCAGTGGCGCTAAAGCCTGTGACGCTTTGGGTGAGGCCGTTGTAGGTGACGTTGTTGCTATTGGCGGTGACGCTGGCGTTGGCTTTGGTAATCGTGCCAGTATGCGTGCCACCTGTGAGCGTGTAGTTGTTAGCCAAACCCGTACCTGTAACTAATCCAAGTGTTCCAGTGGTGAGCGTCTGTACCGCTCCAGCGTTGGCGCTGGCTAAAGAACCTGCGCCAGATAGACTTAAGTTTTCACCGTTAATGCCTGTAGCAAATGTACCGAACACGCTCGCGTTAAAAGTAGTTGTGCCGTCATAAATGCGTGTACCCGCTAAGTTTACAAGGGCGGGGTTGACTGTTAAATTACCAGCGTTTACTTTTGTAAGCGTATAACCCGTTGTCGCTGTAATTGGCGTTAAATCTATCGCGTAGCTGCCCACATTGGTTGTCACTGGTGAGCCAGTTGATGTTGCCGAGCCAGTCAACGCATTAGTCGCATCATCTTGCGTAAACACGCCACCGAATAAGCTCGCATCAATAAACCCTGTTGCCTTAAACGCATTTGCCACAATCGGCGCGCCATCTTGGCCATAAGTTTTAGTTTGATTGGTTGAAGTCACCGTCACTGTTGGGCTATTGGCAAACACATATCGCTTACCTGTTGCCGCTACTGCAGAAGGAAACGCTGTATTCCACACTGCTTGGTTGGTGCTATCTAAGCCGCCAAATGTGTTGCCAGTGTGCGTATTAGCATATACCAACCAGCGCTTGCCAAGGCCACTGGTCGTCAGCGCTGATGCGCCAGCATTATTAATAAAATTCACTCCTGCAAGCGTAATATCACCGCCCGTGCTGGTAATATTATTGTTTACCGTCACATTGCCGCCCGCTTGTACTGTTAAATTGCCAGTCAGGCTAGAAACGCCATTGCCGATTGTAATGGCGTTAGCATCCCGCAAGCTCACATTTTTTGCGCCGTTGATGTTTACCGTAGAAAAATTATTATCTGCGTTAGTGGCAATCACATCACCCGCACCAACAATGCTTGTATTTCCTGCTGCCGTAACAACTCCATTCAAATTAAGTATTGATGCGGCTGAAGTAGTGCCAATCGTGCTATCAGTGGCGGCTACTAACGTGCCATTTAAACCTGCTGTCGCGCCCGTCCCAGTTAGTGAGCCGCCAGTACTAAGTGAAACTGGTTCGGTTATTAGCGTTACGTTGTTCACGTTTAGTGTTGCGCCACTGGCAACTGTTGTGCCCGTACCTATGTCGCCAAGTGCATTGGCATTGGCGGCAGAAAGCGTACCTGCTTGCACTTGCGTTAAACTGGTGTAAGTGTTTGTGCCAGCTAAAATTACACTACCAACACCTGTTTTAGTTAAGGTTGTTCCAGTGCCTGCAATCACGCCACTCACAGTGAGCATATCCGCCACATTCATATTTATTGCACCATTGGTGTTGGCATTAATGGATACAATACTAGAAGTCGTTGCTCCTGTGGTAGTTATACTCACATTGCCACCCACGCCACCTGCGCCAGCTGCTGTGCTTAATGCGGTAGATGTCAGGCTGCTGCCACTTAAAGTGATGCTACCCGCAACACCGCCCGCGCCCGCACCTGTTCTAGCACCAGTTCTTGTAGTAATCGCTGCTGTGTTCAATGTGCCTGTTCCTGTAATTGCCACCGTACCAGCATTACCACCAGCTTGATTTAAGCCACTACCAGCACCGCCGTTGGCTGTAATCGCACCAGTAATTGAGCGTGTAGTGCCAGTAACCGTAAGATTGCCAGCATTGCGACCAGCACGCGTGCCAGTTGAAGTGCCGCCAGAGCTGCTTAAAGTGCCGCCAATCGTCACCCCACCGTTACTTGTCACTGAAATATTGCCGCCATGCCCGTTGGTATTGCCAATTGTACTAATCGCGCCTGTAGCAATCGTGCCTGCGACTGAAGTATTATTAATGGTGATAAATCCTTGTGTGCTATCAGCTCCTGCACCGATACCTGCACCAGTTCTAGCGGTTAACGCGCCTGCATTAGTTGTAATATTGCCAGCATTAGTAGCAATGCTGATCGAGCCTGCATGACCGCCTGCCGCATTGGTGGCAACGCCATTACCACCACTGGCGGTAATGGCGCGAGCAGAAATAGCACCCGTTGCAGTTAAACTTACCGCAGCGCCATTGCCGCCTGCTTGATCCGCTCCCAATCCATTGCTACCGCTAGCAGTAATTGTACCTGCGGCGGCTGAGGTGATGCTATTGCCTGTAAAATTAATCGCACCAGCATTTTTACCTGCATTACCTGTAATGACAGTGCCGCCAGAGCTATTCACCGCACCATTTAAAGTTAAAATACCAGTGGCATTGGCGGTAATGCTGCCGCCGTTACCATTGCTTGATGCTTGCCCGCTTGTGTTAATAGTCCCTAAAGTTACATTTACCCCACTTGCAATCACGCTTGCCACCGCACCACTAGCGCCAGTGCCAGCAGCTAGGCCTGTACGTGCGGTAAGTGCGCCTGTGTTTACATTGCCCGCAGTTGCAACCACACTAATATTGCCAGCGTTGCTGCCATTGGCAATGCCAGCACCTGCATTGCCGCCATTTGTAGTAATGGCACCTGTGCTTACATTGCCTGTGGCCGAGGTAATACTCACATTGCCACCATTGCCACCCGCGGTATTAGCGCCTAGAGATGCGGGGCCACCCGAAACGATTGCGCCTAACATGCTAAAACCAGTGCCTGCAGAAATATTGATATTGCCCGCATTGCCGCCAACAGCAACTAGACCACCGCCATTGTTGGCAACTGTCGCTCCGCCAAGCGCGATTGCGCCCGTAGCAGTCATATTGATATTGCCACCATTAAAGCCACTTGCACCAGTTGACGTGATATTGCCAGCAGTATGCGTTATATTCACACCCGATAGTGTTACGCCGCCAGATTGCGCACTAATTGCAGCAGCAATCGCCACATTGCCACCGCCTATACCGTCAGCATTGGCCGCCATGGTAATGGCACCTGTGCCAGTTGTTGTCACTGCTGCGTTCACACTAATATTATTGTCAGCTTGCAAAACCAAGCTGTTATTCGCAGACCCTGTCGCAGTTTCGACATCAAACGCATTAGATATAGTAATGTTATTAGTGGCTTGCAGCGTAATAGTGCTGCCTGTGGCAATGCCACTAAAGCTACCACCTACACCTACATTAAAAACACTATCTAGCCCTGCATCATCGGCAAACGCTTCGGTTAAATCGCCTGGCACGGTAAAGCCCGCAGTGTTGGTATCTGCACCCGTGCTAAGGGTAATGTTCAAAGGGTCTAGTAGTAAGTTGCCGCCCACGCCCTGCGCTGCGCTCAAATCAACCCCGCCTAAAAAATTAAGCAAGCGCTTGCCTGAAACCTCAGCAAAGCCGCCATTACCACCCTTGACGCCGCCTTTAGCCGAAACGCTACCGTAATAGCGCGTAATATCATCTGCCCACACAATCACTCTGCCACCGTTGCCCGTATCTGTTGCATCTGCGGTGATTTTTGCTTTTTGACTAATAAAGGTTTTATTGGCATTCTGAATTTGGGCATTGTTACCTTGCAAGTCGCCACCCAATAAAATCGTACCGCCACCTGTTTTACCACTGGCATTTATGCTGCCTGCATCCATCACAGCAACATTTTCACCCAACATATGCACAATACCGCCCTTGCCTGCTGACGATTGTGCTGAAATTTCACCACTATTGATGACAGTTTTAGCACCTGTAAGGCGCACCACGCCACCATCGACAACCATAGAATCCGCTTCGATGCGTCCGCTATTGTTAATAACAGAGGTAATCAGCCCATCAGCCGCACGCGTGCTCATCAGCACTTGGCCTCCGCCAACTTTAATTAGGTTTTTATTTTCAATCAGCGTGTTGATATTAGCGCTATCTACTTGCACGTTAATCAAACCGTTGCCATTAAAATCCAGCGTCATTGCAGCGCCAGCAGCCAGGCTGATATTGCCTTGCAAGGCACTTATCACGCCCTCGTTACGCACTTCTGGTGCCAACATCGCCACATAGCCGACGTTATTTGCAACAAGGCTACCCATATTGATTACGCTGCCAGTGCTGCCTGTAAACTTATAATTGCCGCTTAAAAAAGCGTCATCGGCGATATTGAGTGTTGAAGCCAATAGCCCGCCTACATTCACTTGCGCGCTCTGCCCAAACAAAATACCGTTGGGATTGATCAGCCATACTTGAGCATTTGAAGTGAGCTTACCAAAAATTGCACTTGGGTCGGCTGAAAGCACACGATTAAGTGAAATAGAGCTGGTGTTAAGCTGATCATAATTGACATGCGAACTCGCGCCAATATTAAAGGTAGTCCAGTTGATGATAGATTTTTGTGTGGTTTGCTGAATATTCAACAAATTGCCATTTTGGGTAATAATGGATTGCCCTGAAACGACTTGCCCGCCTGTGGGTAGCGCGTTAGCTGCGGGCTCAGCTCTGACATTGGAAATGCTTAAGATTAAAATTGGTAACAGAACCACAGCCGCCGATTTACCACATGACTTAGTGTGTGATTTAGCAGTTTCAGCTACAGCTTGCCAAGCATATGTAGCAGAGTTGAACACCAGACGATAACAATGATTCATAGCACAATCCCTCAAAACATTTTTTATGTTTTATTTCATTAGCTGAATATAACCCATTAATTTTAATAACTAATACTTCTATATTTTTAACCGCAAATACCGTGCCAAGTATTCGCATTACCAACAAAAAGGCGCACTGTTGTTAAACAATGCGCCTGTTATACATTGCGAAACTAATTATTTATGTACCAACTCGCGCACAATTTGATATTGCCCACCAATGTTCTCAAATTGCAATTCTTTATTCACTTTCTCGGCGAAGCCTTTGGTAGCTACGCGCTTAGCGTTACAAGCTTCACAACCTAAGCCATCTTTCGATTTCTGCAATTTGTAAGCAGTCACACTGTAGTCTTGATTAAACTCCGCTTTGGCTTTGTCTCCATCACAAGTTACTTTAATATTAGCCAACTCTAAGTTAATTTTACCCGATGTAGCCAAGCGTGTTTTACGTTGCTTTTCCCACGCGTCGCGGCTTAGAGGTGGCTCTGGCGTAAATTTATCAGCATAGAACTTGATATAGTTCTCGTAATCCTTATGGCTCCATGCGCTTGCCCAATCGTTTACGCGCGCGGTGACTGCCTCAGCGCTGCATGCTAGCACTGGCTTGGCAATTGGCTTGGACATTAATTTATCTACTAATGCTAGCGGTTTTGCATCGGCTAATAATGCTGCTTTATCAATGATTAACTGCTCTGGGGCAATGGCTTGACACACATTAGCGGCATCCATATAAGCTTGGCGATTTAATTCTGGCAAACCTTCACGTTGCGTACCAATTTTATTCAGCAGCTCCCCTTGCGAGCTGTAAAGCCGCGCATAAGCGTATTGAAAATCGTAATCAGTATTGGTAAAAGCACGTTTGGCCTGAAAGTATTCGTTTTCGGTATCCAACAAATCTAACAAGGTGCGCTGACCAATATCAAACTGTTTACGATAAGCTTCACGCGCGTTTTCAATCGATTTTTGGTGTGTATAACGATAGCCCAATTGCTCTTTTAGCTGCTCAATATCATTGTAAGCAATCGTCACCAACTGGCGCGTATCTACACAGGCTTTATCTCTCTGGTCGTTGGCAATGTTTAATTTTTCAATGGTTTGGCTAACGGCAGATTGATCTGAGAAACCGTTAAACAAATTAAAGTTCATTGTTAATTCAAGCACATCTGCGGCGCTGGTGCTATTACGACCGTCGTTACTGGTGCCTAAATTTTTACGTGCTTGCAAATCTAAACGCGGCAAATATTTAGCCTCTTTAGTTTTTACTTCATCTTTTGTGGCTTGAATATCTTCAATGGTCGATAAAATATCAGGATTTTTTACATAAGCGACACGCAATGCGTCTGTAGCTGTTGGTTCAGCACCTGTTTTGTAGAAATCTGGTTGTTCTAAGCTTGCGGGTGGCAGCTCACCCAATAAACGCTGCATACGCGCCGTTACATTGTGCAGGTTTGTCATTTCTGTTAATAAATTAGCTTCTGCCAGGGCTAAACGTCCTGAAGCTTGCTCTAAATCGACCCGGCGCGCAACGCCAGCATCCACACGCTCTTTAATTTTATCAAACAATTGCTTATGCGTTACATAATTGGTTTTAGCGTAATCAGCAAGTTGGCGATAGCGTAGCGTATCAATATAACTACGCATAAATTCTAGCGTGGTGCTTTGCATAGCGCTTTGCAGCTCGTAATAGCGGACACGTTTAGCATGGCCGAGTCTATTAACCTCGCTAGAAGTAGCAAAACCATCAAAAATCATTTGGCGCAACACTAACTCATTGTTCCAAGTAGGAATTTCCGTGCCAGCAGAACTGCGAACACCATTGATATTTTCTTGATTACGATAAGTAGATTGCACATCTACTTTAGGCAGAAAGCCGCCCTTCACCACCTCTTGCTCGTAGCCTGCGCCTACGTAAGCGTGGTATTTAGCTTGAATTTCTGGGTTAGATGAAATGGTTTTCTCAACCATTTGTTTAAGCGTAACTAAAGGTT
>JANLWF010000394.1:0-4334 GCA_031364385.1 Methylotenera sp. | reverse complement strand
CTGCCTGATTTTCCAATGCGAATTTTACGTTTTAAACCCGCATCTTCAATCACACAATCAGTAGTGGTATTTAAGTACACGCGATCAAACTCGCCGCTAAATTGAATCTCGCTACTTTGCACGCGGCGCTCATATTTAAATACTTTGTCTGAATACAAAGCATCATCAAGGCCTGTCACTTTAATTTGATCAATATCGCTGATATGAAAATAGGTATGAAACGCCTCGCCAATCATAAAAGGATGATTCGCTTTATTGGTGGTAGATAAATCAATTTTTAGCGTCTCGCCAATTGTAATAGTCACGCTAAGCGAAAATGGATACGACAATTGGCGTTTAGCCTCATCGGTTTCCTCCATGTGCAACACCAAGCGGGTGCTACCATTTTTTAGCGTTTCCACTTCGCTTAATTGCCAAGGAATCACGCGCGCAAAACCGTGTGTACAGTAGCTGCTATTGGTTGGATGTGCACCAAACCAAGGCCAGCAAATTGGCACGCCACCACGAATCGAACGTCCTTTCACGTAACGTGCCTGACTAGATAACCATAGCACTGGTTCTGTCGCCGATTTTGGCTGCCATTGCATCACATGCGCACCTTGCAGGGCGATTTTAGCGGTTGCCAACCCATTATCAATCTCGATAAATTTTAAACCTTGCGCGTCTTCGCTAAATTTTAACTCTGGTTTTAATGAAAAATCTTGTTCTCTTAACTGCTCGTTCATATTTAAGTCCTAATTCTACAAATGTTCAATTTGCGCTACATCACGCACTGCGCCACGAGCCGCACTGGTGGTCATTGCTGCGTAAGCACGCAAAGCTGGCGATACATGGCGCTCGCGATTGACTGGTTTCCACGCAAACTTGCCTTTGGCTTCCATGGTTGCACGCCTATGCGCCATTGTTTCATCTGAAATTACCAGATGAATGGTGCGATTTGGAATGTCGATTTCAATGGTGTCACCCTCTTCTACCAAGCCAATTGCGCCGCCTTCGGCCGCTTCTGGCGAGGCGTGGCCAATACTTAAACCTGAGGTTCCACCAGAGAATCTACCATCGGTAAATAAAGCGCAAACCTTGCCTAAATCTTTCGATTTTAGATAGCTGGTTGGATACAACATCTCTTGCATACCAGGGCCGCCGCGTGGACCTTCGTAGCGAATCACTACCACATCACCCGCTACAATTTGGTCTGCCATAATGCTGTCAACTGCGGCATCTTGCGATTCAAAAATACGCGCACGACCTGTAAATTTTAAGATGCTATCATCTACGCCTGCGGTTTTTACAATGCAGCCATCCAGCGCGATATTGCCGTACAACACCGCTAAACCACCGTCTTGAGAATAAGCATGCACAATATCGCGGATGCAACCGTCGCTACGATCTACATCTAAATCTGGCCATAACATACTTTGGCTAAACGCTATGGTGGTAGAAATGCCGCCAGGCGCGGCGCGGTAAAATTTCTTCACCTCTTCGTCGGTGGTCGTCGCTACATCCCATTTTTCCAGCGCGGCTGCCATGGTGGGGCTATGTACGGTCGGGCTTTGGTTGTGAATTAGCCCTGCGCGGTTTAGCTCGCCCAAAATGCCCATCACGCCGCCAGCACGGTGTACGTCCTCCATGTGAAATTTTGCCGTGGCTGGGGCAACCTTGCACACACACGGCACCTTGCGTGAGATTCTGTCAATATCAGACATGGTAAAATCTACGCCCGCCTCGTGTGCTGCCGCCAGTAAATGCAGTACAGTATTGGTCGAGCCGCCCATAGAAACATCTAATGCCATGGCGTTTTCAAAAGCTTGTAGATTTGCAATAGACCGCGGCAGGACTGAATAATCATCTTGCTCATAATGGCGTTTTGCCAAATCCACAATTAAACGCCCTGCTTGCAAAAACAATTGCTTACGCGCGCCGTGGGTGGCTAATGTAGAGCCATTGCCAGGCAAACTCAACCCTAGCGCTTCGGTTAAACAGTTCATCGAATTGGCGGTAAACATACCCGAGCAAGAGCCGCAGGTTGGGCAAGCTGAGCGCTCAATTTCATCAGACTCAGCATCCGAGACGCGCTCATCCGCCGCTGCCACCATCGCATCGACTAAATCCAGCTTGCGCGTCGCCCCAGCCCAGTTCACTTTGCCTGCTTCCATCGGCCCACCAGAGACAAACACGGTGGGTATGTTGAGGCGCAACGCGGCCATGAGCATACCTGGCGTTATTTTGTCGCAATTTGAAATACACACTAGTGCATCGGCGCAATGTGCGTTCACCATATACTCGACGCTATCTGCAATAAGATCGCGGCTCGGCAAGCTATATAACATGCCACTGTGACCCATGGCGATGCCGTCATCAACAGCAATCGTGTTAAATTCTTTGGCAACGCCGCCTGCGCGCTCAATCTCACGCGCAACCAGTTGGCCTAAGTCTTTTAAATGCACATGGCCTGGCACAAACTGCGTGAACGAGTTAGAAATAGCGATAATTGGTTTTTCAAAATCGCCATCTTTCATGCCTGTTGCGCGCCATAAAGCGCGAGCCCCTGCCATGTTGCGGCCGTGGGTAGTGGTTCGAGATCGATAAACTGGCATATGTGACTTTCTCTTCAATTGAAGCAATAAAAAGTATAATGTGTATTTTACAGCAATCTTAAGCGTAAATATGTACACTCACCCACAATTTGACCCTGTTGCACTCCATATTGGTTCCTTTGGCATTCATTGGTATGGCTTGATGTATTTAATAGGCTTTTTAGCTTTTTTAGCCTTAGGTAAATACCAAATTAAGCATAAAACTTGGTTTGGATGGAACAACGAAATGCTCGACGACGCCTTATTTTACGGCGCACTAGGTGTGATTTTAGGCGGTAGAATCGGTTATATTTTGTTTTACCAATTTGCTAGCTTTATGCAACATCCGCTAGATATTTTCAAAATTTGGCAAGGTGGCATGAGCTTTCATGGCGGTTTTTTAGGTGTATTAATCGCCATGGTTTTGTTCAATAAAAAACATCAGCAGCCTTGGCTAAAAATTATGGATTTTGTTGCTCCCCTTGTGCCAATTGGCTTAGGGGCTGGCCGCATGGGCAACTTTATTAATGGAGAATTATGGGGTCGTGCGACAAACTCCAACTTTGGCATGATTTTTCCGCAAGTCGATAACATAGCGCGTCATCCATCTCAGCTTTATGAATTTGCGCTTGAAGGTATCGCGCTATTTTGTATTCTGTGGTGGTTTTCACGCAAGCAACGCCCAGTGGGCGCAATTTCAGCGTTATTTTTAATCGGCTATGGTAGCTTTAGATTTTTGGTGGAATACACGCGCCAACCCGATGAATTCTTGGGTTTATTGCAATTGGGCATGAGTATGGGGCAATGGCTAAGCTTACCGATGGTATTCATTGGTATTTGGATGTGGCTTGCTGCACATAAAAATCGATTTAACTGATAAAGAATCTAAATTCTGTTGATGAAAATTCAACATTTTCAATAATTACTCAACGCTCACACCTCTCGACTTGCTAAATAGTAAAAAAATTAATACTTAAAAATCAATTAGTAAGCAATATATATTTCGGGATTTTCAAGTCATTTTGCATGGCACACGTTTTGCATATTATTAATCGTAGTCAATTTGAAAACGAGAATTAATATGAAAAACTTATTTGATAAACTTTTTAAAAAAGAACCACAATTTAATTACATTATTGCGGAGTACCAGCCTTTGAAAGTTGATTCGTACAAAACTGGTGCTGGCGCCAAAGAATACGATATTGAAGCGCCTGCAAATAGTGACGAAATGGAAATTGATAAAATTTATCAGCGTCAATAAATTTATCTATAAAGCTTGTTATGTTGTTTTGATTGATGGCGTTTTACGTCGTCACTACGCAGTTTGGCATGCTTGGTGATTTGCCCGTGTGTGCGTTCGCGCCACTGTTTAAAAGAGTTTAGCTTTAGATTTGTGCGCATAATTTTAATTACGCCATCTTGATTAATGCCAAATTGTTGTTGTATCGCCTCAAACGCCGTGCGGTCTTCCCATGCCATTTCAATAATACGATTTAAATCTTCATCGGTAAAGTTTTTGTCTGCATGTGGATTTTTTAACAGCAACGTTTAATGCCTTTCCATTTGCCGTCTTGCCATTGCTTAAAAAACACCTCACGGCTTAGTGGTGGCTCTAAATCTTCTTGTAGGGCATTTGCTGCATGAAACTCAGCATAATGTTTTAAATAGCGCTCGTAGGCATCGTCGCCCGATAGCTGGCGTATAGAATGCCAAAAACTTTTAACTTGTTTCAACATTAGTCTCTCACCCAAGCATCATTTA
>JANLWF010000160.1:0-2539 GCA_031364385.1 Methylotenera sp. | reverse complement strand
TGCCGCAAAATCAAACATGCTCTCCATTAAATCGGTGTAGTCGCTTACTGGGTTAATTACCTCAACAGTAAAGCCATCAAAGATGGTTTCACCAATAACATCAATATACAATTGCCAGTTTTTCAGATGTAAATATTGATGTTATTGGTGAAACCAGCTTTGATGGCTTTACGGTTGAGGTGATTAACCCAGTAAGCGACTACGCCGATTTAATGGCGAGTATGTTTGATTTTGCGGCAATTAAAACGCTTTTAAGTTCTGGCTTTAAGATTAAGTTTGACGCCATGCATGCGGTGACTGGGCCTTACGCTAAAGCCATATTAGTGAATCGATTAGGCGCGCCAGACTTTAATTCTAGTCAACCTAGCCTGATGAATTGTGAGGTGAGCGAGACATTTGGTGGCGGTCACCCAGACCCTAACTTAACCTACGCGCATGAATTGGTTGAGGTTTTGTATGGAAAGAACGCACCCGACTTTGGCGCAGCATCCGATGGAGATGGTGACCGTAACATGATTTTAGGTAAGCATTTCTTCGTAACGCCATCGGATAGTTTAGCGATTATTGCGGCTAATGCAAAATTGATACCCGCCTATCAACATGGCTTAGCGGGCGTTGCACGCAGTATGCCTACTAGCGGTGCGGTGGATAGAGTTGCACAAAAATTGAATATTCCATGTTATGAAACGCCAACAGGTTGGAAGTTTTTTGGCAATTTAATGGACGCCAATAAGGTTACGCTGTGCGGCGAAGAAAGCTTTGGCACAGGCAGTAGCCATGTCCGTGAGAAAGACGGTTTGTGGGCGGTATTGTGTTGGCTGAATATCATCGCGGCTAAGAAGCAAAGTGTAGAACAAATTGTGATGGCGCATTGGGCAGAATACGGCCGCAATGTGTATTCGCGTCACGATTACGAAGCGATTCCCAATGAAGCGGCGAATGGCGTGATGGCGCATATCAAGGCGCAATTTGCGAGTTTACCCAATCAAACTTTCGGTAAATATAGTGTAAAAACCTGTGACGATTTTAGTTATACCGATCCAATCGATGGCAGTTTAAGCACAGGGCAAGGCATTCGTATTTTATTTAGCGATGGCTCGCGCATTGTGTTTCGGCTTTCTGGCACGGGCACCGAGGGCGCGACTTTGCGTATTTATTTAGAAGCGTATGAGCCGAATGTGGCCAATCATCATTTGGATGCGCAAGTCGCGCTGAAAGAAATGATTGAGATAGCGTTGAAAATCTCTGAATTAAAACAACGTACTGGACGTGAAAAGCCAACCGTGATTACATAAGCAAGCATTTAGGCCAACAATCAACTTTTAAAAATAAAGCCAGCAATAGCTGGCTTTATAAATTCGTCGTTATTTAGGTACGCATTATTTGCTTAAAAGACCTTTCATCGCCCATTCTGTTGCATCTAATTCTTGGTCGCTTGAGGTATCAAGTTTAGAGAAAACTGCGCGATGGTGATTTAAAAATTCATCACGAGTCACTTTGTGGTCACCATCAGTATCCATTAACCTCATCATTTTCATTGAGCGTAGCTCGCGGCTATAGCCACCAGTAGTTAAATCAAGTTTTGAATTTTTTTTCGGTCCAGCCCACTCATTGGCCTCTAATGTATCGTCGCTATCTTTATTAAGAGCATCAAAAATACTATTGTAATAAGAATCTGCCTCAGCAGCGGTAACCATGTGGTTACCATCGCCATCTAGCATTTTCATCATTTCCATTTTTTGAAACTCGCGTGCGTATCCCCCTGTGCTTAACATAGGATCTGCAGCATAAGCTGGTACTGATAATGTCGCCACGGATAACAACATGCTAGTTGCCAGTGCTACTTTTTTAAATTGTAAAGTCATTTTAATCTCCTAAAATTTGATTGAAGTTGTGAGCTGTTATTCAACTGCTCGCAACCATTAGTCATGTCAAAGTTTAAATGCTTACATTTTTCTGACAATCTCTAACATCAGAATCCTATAAAATCTAAGTGTTAATTGTCTGTACGCCAGCGTACATAGGGGTAATAGTAGCGGCTTCGCGATATAAATATTTCTCCTACATTATTCAACTTGCTTGCTTATTCTGCTTGTTTGATTATTCAACTTGTTTTATGGTCATCTCGTTTTTAAACAATCGCACGTCCATGCGTCCTAAATAACTCATGCCGAGCAGCACGTCGCCATCAAGGCCTGGTGCAATCATGGCGGCTACATTTTGCGCCTCTACGCCGCCTACTTTAACCGACTGTAGGCGCACCATATAGCCCACGCTGCTGCCATTTGCGGTTTCGGTGCGAATGGCTTCAATGCTTTTAAGCTCTAGTTTATCGGCAACGCGCTGAGAAATTGCCACACCAGTAGCACCTGTGTCTATAAGTACATTTACTTTTTGATCGTTGATTAAAGCTTCGGCGCGATAATGACCATCCAGCCCGCGTTTTAGCATGACTGAATTAGCGTTATCACCCAAGCGCCATGCTTTATTGGGGTTTTGTATGTTATCGGCCAAAATATAAATGCCTACCGCGAGACTT
>JANLWF010000344.1:0-3599 GCA_031364385.1 Methylotenera sp. | reverse complement strand
AAAGGTGGTATTTGAAAATCACCCGTCGCAAACATCCAAGGTATCTAACTGGCAACAATGCGCCTATTTATTTGATGCGCCGATTGAGCTACAAGCTGGCCAAGTTGTAGTAGTAAATGCAGCACACAATCGCGCTGTACCGTGGTTTTATTTTGATAGCTTGGTTTCATCTTGACAATAGTATGCTGAATCGTTAAATGAATAGTCATTATTATGCCGAAAAATAACTCATTAGTTTTATCAATCAAATCTATTTTTAACAGGCTATTAATAATGGCTTGTATGCTAGTTGCTGCGAGCGTTGCAGGGCAGGTCATGAAATACATTGTTGGTCATCCTACAGTGTATGGATTGGTGCCTTTGTTTAATGTCAGCCAGGAACAAAATATCCCCACTTTATTTAGTGTTTTACTTTTAATAAGCTGCAGCATTTTGCTAAGCCTTATTTTTTATCTACATCGCAAACAAGAGGCTGGGCTCAAAATGTATTGGGCAACTTTAGCAACGGGCTTTGTTTACTTGGCGATTGATGAGTTTACCGAGCTACATGAAAATGTTGGCATATTATTAAAACCTTTAATCGGGAGTTATTCACACGGCTTTTTTTACTTTTCATGGGTGATACCTGCAATGGCTTTAATGATTTTTCTTGCTATATTTTACTCAAGATTTTTATTTAAGCTGCCGAAAGCGACAAGAACTAGTTTTATTATTGCTGGCCTTATCTATATAACGGGATTGCTTGGCATTGAGATGCTCGGTGGTTATTATTATGAACTACATGCTGGCGAAAGCCTCACCTACAGCTTGATTACCACGTTAGAAGAAAGCCTTGAAATGTTGGGTTTAATTTTATTTATTCGTGCTCTATTAGATTATTTATCTGTACATTTTTCAGAAATTTCTATTAATTTTCAACGATAAGCGTTAATTATTTACAGCAATCCGCGCTCTAAAAACGATAACGTATTATTTCCCGCCACTATAAAGTGATCTAAAACCCGCACATCTACTAGTGCCAACGCCTGTTTAAGTTGCTTAGTCAGCAGCTCATCTGCTTGGCTTTGTTGCGCAATACCAGAGGGGTGATTGTGCGCAAAAATAACCGATGCCGCGTTGTGATGCAGAGCGCGTTTGACCACCTCGCGCGGGTAAACGCTAGTTTGTGTGAGCGTGCCAGCAAACATTTCCTCAGTCGCAAGCAAATGATTTTGCGTATCTAAAAATAGCACCAAAAATACTTCTCGAGCAAGGCTACCCAGTTTTAACACCAAATAATCACGCACTTGTTGTGGCGATTTAAAAACATCGCGTTGCTGCAATTGCTCGTTCAGCGCGCGGCGACTCATTTCAAATATCGCCTGCAGCTGCACGTATTTGCTAGTGCCTATACCATGCACTCGAATTAGCTCGTGTTCAGTGGCGGCAAAAATACCGTTGAGACTACCAAATTGAGTCAATAAATCGCGCGCTAAATCTACCGCACTTTTACCAGTAACGCCAACGCGTAAAAATATGGCGAGTAATTCTGCGTCTGATAAGGCTTCTGCGCCAAGCTCAATCAGTTTTTCACGCGGGCGTTCGGCGGCTGGCCAGTCGGTAATTGCCATATCTTTTCCCCTTATCTTATCCAGCCTATTTCACGGGCTGTCATTTCACCAATTAACGTTTCCGCTAAGTTTTTAGGTATTTCTGCCTTGCTTTCGCTAATAGGCACACGCCCACCCATTAGCTCGGCAAAATCTTGTGGATAACGTGGTGATTTATCAGGCTCAGCAAAGCCATCTGGGTAGGCTGGCAGCGTGGTTTGCAAGTCGTATTTATCGCTTGCGGTAAGTGTATGTAACAGTTCGTGCGCCAAAATCACCAAGTTTTGTTTGGCATAACTTTTATCGCCAAACAAATTTACACGACCAACACGGCCTTTGCTAAGCGCGGTAGAATGGCTGAGAACGTGGCTGCTAGCGGGGTTGTAGTACAGTAAATAGAGACGAATATCTGGCTTAACCTTGACTTTTGGACTGTTGCTCCAAGCAAACCAGCGAAATTTTAGACTCCAAATCATGGTGCTTAATAGGTTGCCGCCGTTGGGTGGTGCAGGTGGTATTTCACTCACAACATCCCCCAATTGCACCTCCACAGGGCGTCTCAACCCTAAATCATAACGCGCACCTTCCTCGGCAAAGTACTCGGCGATTGGCTCAAAATCATCGCGACTCAGTGTTTTAATGTAGTCTGCAACCTCACTACTGCCATCCGCATTCACTGGGTACACAGCAACATAAAAATTGTCTTTCCAATCTAAATCGGCTTTATCGAGAAAAGTTTGCTGAACTACTGTTGCTAAAATAATTAACAGTACAAATACTCTTATGGTTTTAAACATAGGCTTTCCACATCAATGCGCTCACTTTATATTTTACTGAATCTTATCAGTATTAAGTGCTAATCGCACACATCGCTATTCGCTAGCCTTTCATATAAAATTATGTAATGACAATAGTAGCTAAAAAATTAGTATTAGGCATCACTGGTGGCATTGCAGCTTATAAGGCGGCAGAGCTGGTGCGACTGTTGGTTAAAAGTAATATAGAAGTCACCATTGTGATGACAGAAGCTGCTTGCCAATTTATTACGCCCGTAACCATGCAAGCTCTGTCGGGCAAGCGTGTGTTTATTGGCATGTGGGATTCGTCTATTGCCAACGGTATGCCGCATATTGAGCTAAGCCGTGACGCAGATGCGATATTAATTGCACCAGCCAGCGCCGATTTTATTGCTAAGCTAGTGCATGGTCGCGCCGATGATTTACTTTCAACTTTGTGTTTAGCGCGCGATTGTCCGCTGTTAGTAGCGCCCGCCATGAACAAAAAAATGTGGGAACACCCAGCTACGCAACGCAATATTGCTCAACTTAAAGCTGACGACGTGGCGATTTTAGGCCCTGACAGCGGCGAGCAAGCGTGCGGCGAAGTTGGCCTTGGCCGTATGTTGGAACCAGATGAATTAATGGCAGAGATTAACGCATTTTTTACGCCCAAGTTATTAGCTGGCAAGCGCGTGCTTATTACCGCTGGCGCAACGCTAGAGATGATAGACCCAGTACGTGCGATTACAAATTTAAGCAGCGGCAAGATGGGCTATGCCATCGCGCAGGCCGCCGCGGATATGGGTGCCGAGGTGACCTTGGTGAGTGGTGCGACTTCACTTACCGCACCCAAAAACGTTAAAAATATAAGCGCAACCAGTGCGGATGCCATGTATTTAGCGGTGATGGCGAATGTAGTAAAGCAGGATATTTTTATTAGCGTTGCGGCGGTTGCCGATTACTCGCCAGCCAAGCCCAATGCGCAAAAAATTAAAAAACAAGCTGCATCGCTAAACTTAGAACTTAAAGCCAATAAAGACATTTTGGCTGAGGTTGCTAGTCTACCAAACGCGCCGTTCTGTGTGGGTTTTGCCGCAGAAACACAAGATTTAATTGCGCAAGCTGAACAAAAACGCTTGCGTAAAAAGCTACCTCTATTAGTGGCCAATTTAGTCTCTGAGAGCATGGGGCAAGATGAAGCCAATATTATTTTGCTGGACGATAAAGGCAG
>JANLWF010000323.1:0-1565 GCA_031364385.1 Methylotenera sp. | reverse complement strand
CAGATTCAAATTTAGCAGCCGAAGAATGGGCAGCAGGTGCTTGGGGCGTAGTGCGCCAACTACGCTTGGTGCGAGAAAGTTTGCAGCACATAGAAAAAACTGGAAACACGCCTATCGGCAAGGTAAAGCGCACTCTTGCAGGCAATTTAGCGGTGCAGGTTTACCCCAACAACGCTATTGATGGCATTTTGTTTAAAGATATTACGGTTGATGTTTATATGCAGCCAGACGTCACCGAACAAAGCCTAGCCGCCGACCGTGCCAGTTTTTACAAGACCGCACTTATTTCAGACAAAAGCCATCAAGACAAAAGACACCAAGGCAAGGTTGCACTAGTGCTGGGTGCGGGTAATATTGCCAGCATTGGCATCATGGATGTGCTGACCAAAATGTTTAACGAAGGTAAAGTGTGTATCCTCAAAATGAACCCTGTGAACGCCTACCTTGGCCCGTTTATTGAAGAAGCATTTAAAGCGGCCATTGATCAGCAATTTTTAGCCGTGGTGTATGGTGGCGCAGAAGTCGGCAGGCACTTGGTATATCACCCCAAAATTGACGAGGTGCATTTAACGGGATCGGACAAAACCTATGACCAAATTGTATGGGGAAATAACGGCCAAGAGGCTGATGAACGCCGCACACAAAATCAACCTTTGCTGCGCAAACCTATCACTGCAGAGCTGGGTAATGTAACACCAATCATCATCGTACCTGGGCCTTATAGCGATAAAGAAATTCGCTTTCAGGCCGAGCAAATCGCCACCGCGTTTACCATGAATGCTTCGTTTATGTGTTGTACTGCCAAAGTACTAGTCATGCCAAAAAATTGGGATGGCAGCGCAAAATTTATCAAAGCCTTGCAGGAAGTGTGCGCAGAAATCCCCGCTAGAAGTGCTTACTACCCAGGTGCCGAAGACCGCTGGCAGGCTACAGTAAAAAATCGCAACAATGTCACCAACATCGGCAAGCCACAATCTAATGAGCTGCCTTGGACTTTTATCACCGATTTAAACCCTGACGATTTAGATGAATCGCTGTTTACAGAAGAATCTTTCTGCTCAATCATAACTTCAGTACAAATTGGCAGTGCTGATTCAATTGATTTTCTACAAGCAGCCACTAATTTTGCCAATAATCGCCTGTGGGGCACGCTCAATGCCACGCTGATTGTACACCCTGAGACACTCAAAGATGTAAGCACCAATACGGCTTTCGAGCAAGCCATTAACCAGCTTAAATATGGCGCGATTACGGTGAATACCTTTATTGGGCTGCTATTTTGCACAGGCGCGCCCTGGGGTGCATATCCTGGCTCTACATTGCAAGACATACAAAGTGGTAATGGCTTTGTACATAATACCAACATGCTGGAAGGCATCGAAAAAGCCGTGCTACGCGCACCCCTGTTTGCATTCCCCAAACCCGCTTGGTTAGCCAGCCATAAAAAAGCCAAAATCACCACGCAAAAATTAGTGGCCATGGAAGAAAACGCCAGCTGGGCAAAAGTACCAGGCATTGTATTTGCCGCGATGCAGGGTTAAGCATGAACCCAATATCCAACACCG
>JANLWF010000288.1:0-8628 GCA_031364385.1 Methylotenera sp. | reverse complement strand
TGATCCCATGGCACATCCTTGAGTCTTAAAGTGATATTACCTGTAACGGTATCACTAGCAATAATATTTAACCCTGTAAAATCAGCAATTACTTGCAATACCGAGCGCACCTCAATGTTTTGGAAATTAAGCGAAAGTTTTTCACCCGCATAACCTGGTTTAGATCCTTTAACCAATTTATTTGGATCTTCAATCACTTGGCGTACATCGATAATAAATTTATTATCTGCTTGATACGCAGATTGCTCCCAATTGCCTTTAGGCTCAATGACCATGCGGCCATTTTTACCTTGTTTCATCGTATCCACGTATAACACTGGTGTATTAAAGTTAATCACATTTAAGCGACGTTGTAACTCGGCAGGCACATCGGTGTTCACAAAATCAACAATAAGCAACTTGCCTTTTTGCTTGATATTAATGCCTGTATTTGGGTCTGACAAATCAACAATAATGCGGCCTTCACCATTTTTACCACGCGCAAAGTCAACATTAGAAATGGTATGTTCTTGATTGGTAACTTTAGCCTCTGCAAAACGCGTTTCTGTTGCAGCTGTGCCAACGCCCGCCTCATTACCTTGCAAGGTAATAATTACATCTTTACCACTTAAAACGGTGTTATAGCTCACGTTTCTAGATAAATTTAGCACCATGCGCGTACGATCTTTAGCTTGTGCTAGAGAAATACTTTTTAACGCGCCTTGCTCGCTAATAATATTACTTTTTGCTAAACCGTTTGCGGTTTGAGGAAAATCCAAAGCAATCCTAGCAGGGTTGTTAAGTGTAAAGCCTGCTGGAGGATTTGCTAACGCCTGCTTCATTTGAATGCGAATACTGACTCGCCCACCAGAAAGCACAGAAAAATCAATGTTCTCAATTTTATTGCCCAGTAAACTTTCTTCATCTGCCGCAAATGCATTATTAAGTAGGCCAGTAGCTACTATCAGCATCAATGTAAGTATCTTTGTCATCATTATATTCATCTTCATTCCCATCATTTATTCTTGCAGATTAATACTAGAATTGCGCTCTACCCAATCGCCTGTTAGGTCGTCTTGGATAATCTCCTTAATTTCAATTGCGCTCTCATTAATTTGAGTGACCAAGCCAAAATTTGGGCCTACATAGTTACCCCTCTTCACTTGTTGTATTGTGTTGTCTGGGGCTTTAATAAGCGCATAACTGAGTTTATTTTTACTCATAGAGCCAACGTATTTAAGGCTTTCCAGAGGGTAAGCCTCAAGCGCTTCTTTTGGGCGGTTTGTATTAGGTTGTAATGAGCCAGATTTATTCGAGGCTTTGCGTGCTTTGAATGGGTCAGATAGCGTTCCATCAGCATTATATTGTAACGGTGAGTATGGTAACACCTCTGGTAAGGGTTCTACGCCTTTACTCATATCATTGGCAGCAGTTGCCATAAATTTGTCTAGATCGTCACCCTTATTACCAGTACATGCCCCAAGGAGGAAAATCAAAGGCACGATGAGTGCAAATTTTAGCGCACTATTAGATTGCGTAACTAAGTTTGTAGTCATCATTTTTTCTTATCTTTCATCTCAGCTGCTTTTTTAGTTGCAACTTCAGAGGAGTCTAAATAACGATAAGTTTTTGCTACCGCATCCATAGTTAACATACTATCTTTGCTGTCTTTATTCATTGGCGCAATCGACATATCGTTTAAAGTAACAATTCTAGATAATTTAGAAATATCCGTCGCAAACGCACCAATATCGTGATAATTACCCCTGATTTTAATTTGAATTGGCATCTCCGCATAAAAATCTGCAACCGACTCTTGGCCAGGCTTAAATAAATCAAACTCTAATCCGCGCCCTAATCCAGCTTGGTTGATATCAGTTAGTAAACCATCCATTTGCGATTTGTCTGGCAATTGTTTCAGCAAGGCACCAAAAGTTTTTTCAATATCAATCATTTGCTGCTTATACGCCTCTACCTTGATTGCTTGCGCTTTTTTAGTCAAAAACACCTGACGCAGCTCTTCTTCTTTAGCTTTTGCCTGATTAAACTCATCAATTGCAGGACTCCACAAAAACCAGTAACCAAGACCTAACAAAATTAAGAACAAGAAGCCCAACAGCACCAGCTTAACCGGCATGGGCAAGCTACCTGCGTTTTTAAAATCTATATTATTAAAATCATCTAATTTCATGATTTAGCTCCCATCTTTTCGGGCGCTACTTCAGTTTTTTGTGCTTTTAAGCTTACATTAAGCATGAACTCATTTTGCTTAATGTTATTGACAGTGATTGACTTAATTTCTACGAGGTTAGGTGACTCCATCCAATTCGAAACGCTTAAGTTTCTCACTAATGTTGCCACCCGCGCATTGGTATCTGCAACGCCTTCTAGCGTGATTAAATTACCTGTTTGCTTAATGCTTTTAAGATACAAGCCCTCTGGTAATTGACGTGTCAACTCATCTAAAATCACTACAGACTGACTACGATTACTTTGTAAGTTTTCAACAATTTGCTTACGCTCCAGCACATTACTGATTTGATCTTTCAAATCTTTAATGTCTGCAATCTCTTTATCTAAGCTAGCAATGGCTTTTTCTAAGCGGCCGTTTCTTTCAAGCTGAGAGTCTTTTTGTGCCCCAAGAAATTGCCATCCTAAAAACACAACCGCACAAGCCGCACCTGCCGCCATTAAACCCATTAAGCCTAATTCACGCTGACGCTCAGCACGTTTAATTTGACGATGTGGTAATAAATTAATACGCATCATGTTAATCCATCCCGCGCATTGCAAGTCCGCAAGCAACCATCAGCGCAGGTGCATCAATGGCGACTTGCTGCTGCTTCACTTTTGATCCTAGTGACATTGACTGAAACGGGTTTGCAATAATAGTATTGACTTGGGTACGATCTTGCACCATCACATCTACCGCTGGAATCGCGGCGCATCCTCCAGCCAACACAATATGATCAACTCGATTATATTGCGTAGAACTGGTAAAAAATTGCAGTGCACGAGCCACTTCGGTCGACAGCGACAGCATAAAAGGCTGCAAAACTTCATTATCGTAACTTTCTGGCAAGCCGCCTTTACGCTTTGCAATTTCCGCTTCTTCAACAGACAAACCAAAGCGGCGCTGGATTTCTTGTGTCAACTGTGAGCCGCCAAACGCTTGTTCGCGAATGTATACCGATTTATTATCTTGTAGCACATTGATATGCATCATCACAGCGCCAATATCTATAATCATCACCGTTTGATCTTTGCCCGCATTGGGCAACTGATTGACCACTAAGCTATATGCAGCCTCGGTGGCATAGGTGTCAACATCCATCACTGTAACTTTAAGACCTGCGTCTTCAGCCGCAGCAACACGATCTTCAATTTTTTCCTTACGTGATGCTGCAATCAGCACTTCAACCTCATCTGGGTTGCTTGGCGCAGGGCCAATCACTTGAAAGTCAATGTTTACCTCTTCAAGCGGAAACGGAATGTACTGGTTGGCTTCCGCCTCTACCTGAGCTTCCATATCTGCCTCGCGCAAATCAGCCGACATCATGACTTTTTTTGTAATGACGGCTGCAGAAGGTAGGGCAAGTGCAGTGCGCTTTTCACGCGAACCCAGCAATTTCCATGCGAGTTTAACCGCGTCAGAAACTTGTTCTAGGCCCGAGATATTGCCGTCTACAATCGCATCTTTAGGGATTGCGGCAATAGAGTAACCCTCAAGGCGATATGTACCCTTGCCAGAGGCTGAGAGTTCTACCATCTTGACTGCTGTAGTACTAATGTCCACCCCGATCAGAGGCGGTGTACTGTCATTAAAAAAATCGAATTTCAAATAAAATTCTCTTTCAGGATTCGTTAGTTAGGCACGATAGTGATAATTTACATTAAATCCTAGCAACAACTTATCGCCCTGTAAAGTAATTTTTATTTTAAATGTACTCTTTGGCCACTTTTACAACAGTTGTAGCATTTTTAATACAGCCCTTAATATTGGGTTCACGCAATTAATTCATTTTAAATGTTCTCTTAAATTTTGGTTAATTCACATAAGCTTATATACTGTAAGTACCGATTCATTTTGTTAAAAACTTCATCTATGACTCCAAAAAAATGGTGGCATTTCCTCATATTGTTTATTATAGTGGGGGGGCTGACAATTACTGCGCTTACGGCTCTCGCTGTTACGCTTGTCTACCCTACGCTGCCATCGCTAGAGGCGCTCACCAATTACAAACCCAAGCTTCCGCTACGTATTTATTCGGCCGACGGCTATTTAATTAGCGAGTTTGGTGAAGAACGGCGCGCGTTTGTAAAAATTGAAAATGTGCCAAAAAATCTAAAAGATGCGGTGTTGGCGATTGAAGACCGGCGCTTTTACAAGCATGGTGGCATCGATACCAAAGGCGTGATGCGTGCCATTAAAAACAATCTCACGGGCAAAAGCCATGAGGGTGCCAGCACCATTACCATGCAAGTGGCCAAAAACTTTTTCACCGTACCAGGTGGAAAACGCACTATGGTGACTAAAATTAAAGAGGCTTTGTTGGCGATGAAAATTGAAAAAGCTTTGAATAAAGATCAAATTTTTGAGCTTTATTTGAACCAAATTTATCTAGGGCAGCGCTCATACGGCTTTGCGGCGGCCTCGCAGGTTTATTTTGGCAAATCGCTGAGCAAGCTAACGCTAGCAGAATCAGCGCTGCTGGCAGGCTTACCAAAAGCGCCAACAGGCTACAATCCATATATTAATCCTAAGCGCGCCATGGAAAGACAACATGAAGTGTTGCGCGACATGCAACGCTATGGCTTTATTGATGAAACTAAATTTAATCAAGCAATGAAGCAACCATTAAAATTCAAATCTTCCAAATTATCTAAAGATTTAGATGCGGATTATGTCGCAGAAATTGTACGTCAAACCTTGTTTGAACAGTATCAAGAAGGCATTTACAGTAGTGGTTTAAAAGTTTACACGACTATTTATAAAGCCAATCAAGAGGCTGCTAATAACGCGGTTTTACAGGGAATTTTAGAATATCAACGTCGCCAAGGCTATCAAAAACCTGAGAAAACTATCGATTTAAGCCAGCTAAAATCCACCAATCTCGAGGAGGGCATGCAAATGGCCTTACTTGACTTTGAGGAATACAACGGATTTATGCCTGCCATTGCGACTGAAGTTTCATCAAAACAGGTGAAGGTGTTTACCAAAAAGGGCGAGGTCCTGAATATTAGTGGTGTTGGTTTAAGTTTGATACAAAAAAACTTGAGCGATAAAGACCAAAAAAATCACAAAGTAAAAATTGGTTCAGTTGTACGCGTGATAAAAAGCCAGGGTATCTGGCACATTGTGCAGTTGCCTCAAGTTGAGTCTGCGTTAGTTGCGCTTAACCCAGAAAATGGTGCTATTACTGCCTTAGTGGGCGGTTTTGATTACAAAAAAAATAAATTTAACCATGTCACCCAAGCTTGGCGTCAACCTGGTTCTAGCTTTAAACCCTTTGTCTATTCCGCCGCCTTAGAAAAAGGCTTTACGCCCGCCACCATTGTTGAAGATGAGCCAATTTCCATGTCCGCAGGAGAAGTGGGTAGCGATAAGATGTGGGAGCCAAAAAACTTCGATGGCCACTACGATGGGCCGATTCGATTAAGAACCGCGCTCACAAAATCCAAAAACATGGTGTCAATACGTGTTCTTAAAAGTATTGGCCCGCGTTACGCACAAGATTACATTACCAAGTTTGGTTTCGCTCGCAAAGATCACCCAGCCTATCTCACCATGGCGCTTGGTGCTGGGCAGACAACGCCTTGGGCGATGGCGCGCGGCTACGCTGTATTTGCCAATGGTGGCTATCGCGTTACGCCACATATTATTAGTAAAATTACCGATAGCAACGGCAAGGTGATTGAAGAAATGCGCTACCCTCATGCTAGAAGGGACGCGCCTCGCGTGATTGACGCGCGCAATGCGTTTCTCATGACATCAATGATGCATGATGTAGTGCAAAGAGGCACCGCTACTAGAGCCAAAGCACTTGGTCGTAATGATTTAGCTGGTAAGACAGGCACCACCAATAACCTAGTTGATGCTTGGTTTGCGGGCTACAACCCCAAACAAGTAGCCGTTGCGTGGATAGGTTATGATCAGCCCCGTACGCTAGGTAAACTAGAAACAGGTGGCACTGCTGCATTGCCAATCTGGATTCGTTACATGGCAACCGCACTTAAAGGCACGCCAGATGTGCCTTACAGCGTGCCTGAAGGCATTATGGAAGTTAAAATCAACGCGTACTCAGGCACGCACGTGTATGAGGATGAAGAGGGTATATACGAGTATTTTTATCAGGAAAATCCACCACCAGCTACTTATGTAGATTTAACCCCGTTGGAGGAATTACCCGATGCTTATAATTCAGATAGCGGGGTTCCAAACAGCATGACCGATAACCCGTTGCAGCCACAACCTCCTTCATTGCCAGAACAACCACAAAATCACACAGCTACCGATCGTCCAGCTACGGAGCAAACGCCTAGGCAAGCCAATCCAGCTGCTAACAATAATGGTGATGACAGCAGTGACTCGGCAGCTCGTATATTGAATCCATCTGGATTTTAATCTTACTTTTAGAGTTTTATGATACTGCATCATGGCACGAGAAAATTCAGATCACATTCGACAAATGATCGCCCAGCAAGCCGCACGCATGATGGCTGAAGACGGTATTAACGACTTCGCTTATGCCAAGAAAAAAGCAGGCCGTCAGCTAGGTGTTTCAGAAAGTAGCGTGCTACCCTCCAATGCCGAGATTGAAGACGAAATTCGACTGTATCACGAAATTTATAACGCTGATGAGCAACCGCAAGAGCTAGAAAAATTGCGCAAAACCGCACTCATCACCATGCAGCTATTTGAAAAATTTAATCCGCATTTAACTGGTAGTGTATTAGATGGCACGGCAGGAAAATTCTCGCAAACCAATATTCACCTATTTGCTGATAGCGCAAAAGATGTCGAAATGTTTTTGTTGAATCAACAAATACCGTTTGAAAGCAGCGAAAAATCCTACCGCGTATCAGACAAACCCAGTAAAGACAAAAAAGAAAAAGTCCGCAAAACCGTACCTGTATTTACGCTAGAAACCGAGCTTGGATTGCAAAAATTAAGTGTATTTGATGTGGATGATATGCGAGTGGCGGTTAAAAGAACAGTCGATGGCAGCAATGCAGAACGTGCAGATATTACGGATTTGCAAGCGCTTTTAAACCTTTAAATAGATGCTCTGTAAGGCGCACGGATGTTAGGGTGCGGGCTTCACTCGTATTGATATTGGCTTGAAAAGTAAGAATTCTACACCCATTATCCGTCATTCTGAGTGGCGGGTGGTTACCATGACAACGAATTAATAGTGATACTGAATCATTTATCTCAGCCATTTTCTACATATTTTCTAACAGCATTGGAATTTTTTTGTATCGCAAGACTGTTAACACAAGTAACTTCTGTTTTAATTGGCCCATTATCAAGACGAGCGTTTAATTAAAATTCTAAAACTTACCCTTTCAACCATCTCGCCACATCCATCGCAAAATAAGTCAACACCCCATCTGCCCCCGCCCGTTTAAAAGCCAGCAAACTCTCCAGCACACAGGCCTTTTCATCCAACCAACCATTTTGCGCGGCGGCTTTAAGCATGGCATATTCACCACTGACTTGGTAGGCAAACGTTGGCACGCCAAATTCCTCTTTCACGCGGCGCACAATGTCTAAATAGGGCAAGCCAGGCTTCACCATCACCATGTCCGCGCCTTCTTCAATATCCAGCGCCACTTCTTTAATCGCTTCGTCACTGTTGGCGGGATCCATTTGGTAGTTGTATTTATTGCCTGCGCCGAGATTGGCAGAGGAGCCAACGGCATCGCGAAAAGGCCCGTAAAACGCCGAGGCATATTTGGCAGAATACGCCAAAATTTTGGTGTGAATATAGCCGTTTTCTTCTAGCGCATCGCGTATCGCGCCAATACGGCCATCCATCATATCGCTTGGAGCGACAATATCTGCGCCTGCTCTGGCGTGGCACAGCGCTTGTTTTACTAACACAGCAACGGTTTCGTCGTTCATCACGTAGCCAGTGCCGTCAATCAGGCCATCCTGACCGTGCGTGGTGTATGGGTCTAAAGCAATATCGGTGATGATGCCTAATTCTGGATAGGCCTTTTTAAGCGCTTTAATAGTGCGCGGCACAAGCCCCACGTCGTTAAAGGCTTCGAGAGCATCTAGGCTTTTAAATTGTTGGTCTACCACTGGGAAAATCGCAAGCGCCGGAATGCCCAGCTTAACGCATTCACCCGCCGTTTTAAGCAGCACATCGATGCTTTGACGGTGCACGCCTGGCATGGATTTCACCTCTTCGGTGCGATTTTCGCCATCCAGCACAAACACGGGGTAGATTAAATCATTCGTCGTCAGCACGTTTTAGCGCATCAAACGGCGCGAAAATTCATCTTTACGCATACGACGCGGGCGGATTGCTAAAAATTGGTTGGTCATGATCAAGCCCTTTGAAAAACTAATTAGCCACAGAGATAAAAGAGTACACAGAGAAATGCATTACGTCTAGCAAGGTTTATCGTAAATGACGT
>JANLWF010000143.1:0-3515 GCA_031364385.1 Methylotenera sp. | reverse complement strand
AATGAGGTGTTGGTGCAAAATTCAAATCCTGTGCTGGTAGATCATGGCGCTGGTAAATCGTATTTGGGTTTTATTTTGTATGATTTACTCATGAAGCAGCACGCCACAGGGCAGGTGATTGGCATAGAAACGCGTGCGGATTTAGTCGAAAAATCTAAAGCTTTGGCGGTAGAATGTGGCTTTGAACGTATGAAGTTTGAGCATTTAACGGTTCAACAATCTATTACTTCAAGTGAAATTCCTGCCACAGTAGATATTGTCACCGCGCTACACGCTTGTAATACGGCGACGGATGATGCGATTCAATTTGGCCTTCAAAAACAGACTAAATATATGGTGCTAGTGCCGTGCTGCCAAGCTGAAGTGGCGGAAGTATTGCGCAAACACAAAAATGAAAGCTTCGGAAAAACGCCTTTAAGTGAAATCTGGCGTCATCCTATTCATACGCGAGAATTCGGCAGCCAAATTACCAACGTACTACGCTGCTTGCAGCTAGAGGCGGCAGGTTATTCAGTCACGGTAACCGAGCTGGTAGGCTGGGAGCACTCCATGAAAAACGAGTTAATTATTGCTAAATATACAGGTCAGCCGCGCAAAAACGCACGGGAAAGAATGGATGCGATTTTGACGGAGTTTAATTTGCAAGACTTGCAACATCGTTTCGCAATTAATTTGTAATGAATTTATCTCGTTGCCTATTTTTAATCGCGCTGGCCTGCGCGCCCTTTACTACGCTATTTGCCAAGCAAAATGCACCCAATGTGCTGCTTGCGCAAGAATACAAAGCGGGTATTGATCTACAGCAATATCTGGTCAGCGAAAAGTTTGATGGCGTGCGTGCAATTTGGGATGGTAAAACTTTTTATACGCGGCAAGGCAACGAGATTCACGCGCCTGCGTGGTTTACCAAAGATTTGCCTGCAATGCGGCTGGATGGTGAGCTATGGCTTGGTCGCGGCCAATTTGATGCTTTGTCTGGTGCAGTGCGCAAAGATGTGCCAATTGATGCAGAATGGCAGTATATTACATACAACGTATTTGAGTTGCCAGATGCGCCTGGCGCGTTTGAAGCACGTGCAAAACACATGGTGGAAATCGTGAAACAGGCTAATATTCCGCACTTAAAAGTAGTGGAGCAGTTTCGGGTGAAAAACGAGGTTGCGCTTAACTTATGGCTAAAACAAGTCGTAGCAAAAGGTGGCGAAGGGCTGATGCTGCATAGAGCCGATGCGCAATATGAAACAGGCCGCAGCGCTGCGCTGTTAAAGTTAAAACTGATTTACGATGCTGAAGCAACCGTAGTCGCACACACCACAGGACTTGGTAAATATAAAGGCAAGCTGGGTGCGCTGGTGGTAGAAACTCCCGAAGGCATACGTTTCAAGCTTGGCACAGGTTTTAGTGATACACAACGCGAAAATCCGCCCAAAATTGGTAGCTTGGTGACCTACACTTACAAAGATAAAACCAAAAACGGCAAACCAAAATTTGCTAGTTTTTTGCGGGTGCGTGACGAAAAGTAAGCCGCTTCAGCTCAATATATTGTAAAGCTTGTAGCTTAGTCAGCGTGGTAAAATGCGCCCCATGAATGACTCGCTTCAGAAAATACAATCTCAATTGCAAACCTGCCTGTTGGCAGATAAGCACGCGCTACGGCGCAAGTTGCACGATATTGCTGATTTGCAGAAACTATCTGATGAAAATGCGAAATTAAAGGCGCAGCGTTTATTGGGTGAAGTGGCGCAAAAGGTGCGTGCCTCGCAAGCCAAATATAACGCTAGAAAAGCCAATTTACCTAAACCAGAATACCCGCTAGAACTACCAGTTTCGGCACGTCGAGACGAAATTAGCAAAGCGATTGCAAACAACCAAGTAGTGATTTTGTGCGGCGAAACGGGTAGCGGTAAAACTACGCAGTTACCTAAAATTTGCTTGGAGCTTGGTCGCGGAGTTTCGGGCTTAATCGGACACACACAGCCTAGGCGCATTGCTGCTAGAAGCGTGGCTTCACGCATCGCGCAAGAGCTAAATTCGCCGCTAGGTGAAGTGGTTGGCTACAAGGTGCGTTTTAACGATAAGATTACCGATGCCAGTTATGTTAAGCTGATGACAGACGGCATTTTGCTGGCGGAAACGCAGGGCGATAAATTTTTAAACGCCTACGACACGATTATTATCGACGAAGCGCACGAGCGTAGTTTAAATATTGATTTTTTGCTCGGTTACCTCAAACAACTGCTGCCAAAACGTCCCGATTTAAAAGTTATCATCACTTCTGCCACCATAGATGCAGAGCGCTTCTCCAGACACTTTAATGGCGCGCCAGTGATTGAAGTGAGCGGTAGAACTTATCCAGTGGAAATTCGCTACAGACCACTTGGCAAAGCTGGTTTTCGCGCTAAAGAAACTGCTGAAGCAGAAAACGCACAATTTGATTTAGATGATGAGAATGACCTTTTATCTGTAAATATTTTGGGCATCGCCCGCAAAGCCAAGACCGAGGCGCGCTGGCTGGAGGAAGATGACGAAGAAGAAGCCATAGAAGAAGCGATTATGGACGCGGCGGACGACTTGCTACGGCAAGGTGATGGCGATATTTTGGTGTTTTTGCCAGGAGAACGTGAGATTCGCGACACCGCTGAGCATTTGCGCAAATATCAAGGTCGTTCAACCAAGCTAAAACATATTGAAGTGTTGCCACTATTTGCGCGGCTTTCGATAGAAGATCAGCAAAAAATATTCAAGCCACATAGCGCTCGCCGTATTGTGTTGGCGACTAATGTGGCCGAAACCTCGCTTACCGTGCCAGGTATTAAATATGTGATTGACGCAGGTCTGGCGCGCATGAACCGCTACAGCACGCGCGCCAAGGTTGAACAGTTACAGATCGAGAAGATTAGCCAAGCTGCCGCTAAGCAGCGCGCAGGTCGTTGTGGTCGTGTTTCAAACGGCATCTGCGTGCGGCTTTATTCTGAGCAAGATTTCGACGGCAGACCAGAATTTACTGAGCCTGAAATTCTGCGTAGCTCACTCGCCAGCGTGATTTTGCGCATGGCGGCGTTGCGCTTGGGAGACATTGCAGACTTCCCGTTTATAGAGGCGCCATCATCGCGGCTTATTACTGACGGCTATCAGTTGTTACAAGAGCTGGGCGCAGTGGATGCGCAACGTCAAATTACCGAAACAGGTTTGCAGCTGGCCAAGTTACCGCTAGATCCACGCGTAGGACGCATGATTTTGGCAGCAAAACGTGAAAATTGTTTAGCTGAAATTTTGATTATCGCCAGCGTGCTCAGTATGCAGGACCCACGTGAACGTCCAATGGATAAGCGCGAAGCAGCCGATAATGCGCACAGCAAGTTCGCGGGTGAAGCCTCAGACTTTATGAGTTATCTTAAAATTTGGGATTTCTACGATAATGCATTAAGGACTAAAAAATCAAATAAAGACTTGCTCAATCAATGCCATGCCAATTTTCTCTCATTTTTGCGATTAAAAGAGTGGCGCGAGCTGCA
>JANLWF010000252.1:0-7003 GCA_031364385.1 Methylotenera sp. | reverse complement strand
TTGCCTGTGATTCGCGATTTAGTGGTCGATATGACGCAGTTTTTTGATGCGTACAACTCTATCAAGCCGTATTTAATTAATAATGACCCTTTGCCTGAAACCGAGCGCTTGCAAAGCCCTGAAGACCGCGCTAAATTAGATGGTATGTACGAGTGCATTTTGTGCGGGGCATGTACCACATCTTGCCCAAGTTTTTGGTGGAACCCTGATAAGTTTGTTGGCCCAGCTGGTTTAATGCAAGCCAATCGCTTTATCATGGATTCTAGAGACCAAGCAACTGAAGAGCGCCTAGAAAATTTAGAAGATCCGTATCGATTGTACCGCTGCCACAATATTATGAATTGCGTTGAAGTGTGCCCGAAAAAGCTCAACCCAAACGCGGCGATTGCCAATATTAAAGATTTAAAAATTGAGCGTGCGCGTGAGAATAAAGTGAGTAAGAAACAGATTGAAATTAAGGCGATTTAATTGCCAATTATCGATAACAAAGCAGCCCAAAAACAAGCCGAATTGCGCCGTTTAGCTTGGCGTTGCAGGCGCGGCCTGTTAGAGCTAGATATTGTATTGCAGCGCTTTGTAGCGCAATATTATGAGAGTTTAAGTATGGCAGAATTAAGTGCATTTGATGCGATGCTAGAGCTACCCGATAACGATTTTTGGGCGTTGGTTTCTAGTGAAAATGCGCAGCCAATCAACCCAGAAACATTAGCGATCATCAATAAAATTAAAACCCTACAGCATTTGGTGGAAAGCTAAATATGACAGAAACGCTAAATATGACACAAACCAAAGTAGCACCCAACGCACGCGGCCATAACTCGGGTGCCTTGGGCGACTATTGGCCTGGTATTCAGCTGTATTATCCGCCTGTAAAATATGCGCCCAGCTTGGGCATTTATGAGGATGAAGCACAAGCGGCTGCACGTATGAAAAAACATGCGCACAACACCATTGCACATACGCTGGTTTTTGACTTGGAGGATGGTTGCCGTCAAAAAGAAATGAGCCGCAATTTACTGCGCCACGAGCTGCCAGAGCTGCGCAAAGTGAATGAGCGCGTTACCATTGCGATTCGCTGTAACTCATTCCGCACAGAAGAGTATGAGCAAGACATGCAGCTGGTGCGTGATATGGGCGAATATATTGACGTTGTGATGTTGGCCAAAGCAGGTGAGGTTTATGGCGCAGCTGAAGTGCGCGATTTATCGAGCTTTTTGTTGAATATCAACCCGAACATCACCATTCAGCCGATTATCGAGCACCCGAAATCGCTCAAAATTGCGCCCGAACTCATGCAATACAACACGGTAAAACACGTGGTATTCGGCATTCACGATTTCTCAAAAGCCATGGGCATTCATATTACGCCCGAGGGCTGGATTGAAGAGTTGCAGTTTTATATGAACACCCTGATGTTTGAGGCACGGATTGCGGGTAAGGGCGTGATTGGTGGCGTTGAGACGCTCATTGGCCAAAACATCATGCCCGAAAAATATTTAGAGCCGCAAGATGTACGCCGCTGGCTAGATTTACATGGGGATGACGAATCGCGAATTGTGTATAAACACGCCTGCCAAGAAGCTGCAATGGGACTTACAGGCAAGCAGGTGATTCACCCAGGCCACATTCATTTGTGCAAAACCGCCTATACACCATCGCCAACCGACGTGAATCAAAAGGTACGTATTTTAAAAGCTGCTATTGAAGCCGATGCTTTGCACGGCGGCGCAATTAAGTTTGAAGGCGAAATGCTAGACCCACCCATGTTCGGCAAGGCGCTACAAACCTTGCTGCGGGCCCATGCACTGCGTGCGCTTAAAACGGCTGATATGGAGTTTGCTGTGCACATTCTTGAGCAATTACCCGCGCAAGTAGTGCGCCAAAACTGGCCGTATGGGGTGTTGTTGTAGTTGCTGTCATTCTGAAGAAAGCCAGAATCTCGTGAAATTAGTCAGACTGCGGGTCAAGCCCGCAATGACAAGTTCATCAATTTGATATAAATGAAATGATAAAAGTTAAATGACACAAAAGTTTGAAAATTTCGCAGAATGGGTCTGGAATATTCCCGCCTACTTTAACATCGGTGTGGCTTGCAGTGATAAGCACCTAGGCACAGCACAAGCCAGTAACATCGCCATGATTGTAGAAGATGACGTGCTAGGCACAGCACAAATCACGTTTACCGAGCTGGCACACAAAACTGATCAATTTGCGCAATTACTGCGCAATTTAAAAGTGAAAGTGGGCGACCGCGTGTTGATTCGTTTGCCCAACAGTTTAGATTACCCTATTGCATTTTTAGGTGCCATGAAAATGGGCGCAATTGCTGTGCCTACTTCCACACTGTTAACTGCCGAAGAAGTGGTGTACCTAGCCAAAGATTCAGGTGCAAGCGTGTTGGTGACTGATGCAAAAGCTTGGGTGGCGATGGAAGAGCAATTGGTAGAAGGTATGCCTGACATGCCGAATTTATCGCATATTTTATTATCGCAAACCACACACACACAACCGCATGGCTGCTTAAATGTGCTGAGTTTATCAGCCAGTTTAGACGCGATTCATACTTGCGAACCCGCGTTTCAAACTAAAGCCAATGACCCTGCTTATTTGGTTTATACATCAGGCACGACTGGTTACCCAAAAGGTGTATTGCATGCACACCGCGCCCTGCTTGGCCGCCAGCCTGCCGCGCAATATTGGTTTAATTATAATCAGGATGAGAATGCAACTGATCGCATCATGCACTCGGGCAAGTTTAATTGGACATATGTGCTGGGTTCTGGCCTGATGGATCCGCTGTATTTAGGCAAAACCGTCATCGTGCATGAAGGCAAAAATGACGCGCAAGTGTGGCTGGATTTAATTCAGAAACATCAGGCCACCATTTTTATTGGAGTCCCGACAATTTACCGCCAGATTTTGCAAAAAACTACTGCCACGCAAAAAGAAATCCCCAGCTTGCGCCATTACATGAGCGCAGGTGAGCATTTGTCGGACGAAGTGTTAAGCCAGTGGCATGCGCGTTTTGGAGTGGATATTTATGAAGCGGTCGGCATGAGTGAGTTTTCTTACTACCTAAGCCAATCTAAATTCCGCTCAATTCGTCCAGGTTCTGCGGGCTTTCCGCAGCCAGGCCACAATATTAAACTCTTAAATCCTGAGACACTAGAAGAGGTAGCAACAGGCGAAGAAGGTATGATTGCCGTGCCCGATACCGACCCTGGCCTATTTTTAAGTTACTGGAATTTGCCCGATGAAACTGAAAAATATAAGCATGATAACTACTTTTTCACGGGAGATTACGCCAAATACGATGCCGATGGCTACATTTGGTTTTTAGGCCGTAAAGATGACATTATCAAAAGCTTTGGCTATCGCGTATCGCCTTATGAGATAGAGCGCGTCTATAAAGGCCACCCCGATGTTGCAGATTGCGCTGCCGTGGGCGAAGAGATTGAAAAAGACAAACTATTAGTGGTGATTTATGTGATTTTAAAACCAGTCGCTACGGCCACAGCCGATGACTTGGTGGCTTTTGGCAAACAACATTTAGCCGCATACAAAGCACCTAAAACCGTATATTTAGCGCACGACTTCCCACGCACTAAAAATGGTAAAATTTTGCGTAAAGATATTAGCCCAACCATCGCTACAGCTAAAAGCTCACGATAAATGACTGTCATTAAACAAGCCGATTTCATTCAAAGCATCCAAGACGCTTTGCAGTATATTTCGTACTATCACCCTGCGGATTATATTCAAGCTTTAGGTGATGCGTATAAGCTGGAGCGATCACCCGCTGCCAAAGATGCTATCGCGCAAATTCTCACCAACTCGCGCATGTGTGCGGAAGGTAAGCGGCCGATTTGTCAGGATACTGGCATTGTGGTCGTATTTGTTAAAGTGGGTATGAATGTTCGGTTTGAGGGCGATTTAAGCCTTGAGCAGATGGTGAATGAAGGCGTGCATCGCGCGTATTTGCTGCCAGATAACAAACTGCGTGCCTCGATTGTGAATGACCCAGCAGGGTTGCGAAAAAACACCAAAGATAATACGCCAGCCGTTACGCATGTGGAATTAGTGCTGGGTGACACGGTTGAAGTGAATATTGCAGCAAAAGGCGGCGGCAGTGAAAACAAAGCCAAATTTGTAATGCTTAACCCAAATGACAGTATTGTGGATTGGATACTAGAAACCGTGCCGACCATGGGCGCGGGCTGGTGTCCGCCTGGCATGTTGGGTATTGGCATTGGAGGCACAGCGGAAAAAGCCATGGTGATGGCGAAGGAATCGCTGATGCAACCGATTGATATGCACGAACTGAAAGCGCGTGGCGCAAGCAATAGAATTGAAGAATTGCGCTTAGAAATTTATGAGAAAGTGAATAATCTAGGTATAGGCGCGCAAGGTTTGGGCGGCTTGACGACGGTTTTAGACGTGAAAATTTTGGATTACCCGACACACGCGGCGAGTCTGCCTGTGGCGATTATCCCCAATTGTGCCGCCACACGGCATGTTCATTTTGTACTAGACGGCACAGGCGCGGCGGAACTCACGCCTCCTGATTTATTAAGTTACCCAGACGTACATTGGGCGCCCAGCGCGGCGGCCAAGCGCGTGAATGTGGACACGATTACCAAGGCGGATATTGCAAACTGGCAAGCAGGCGAAACGCTTTTATTAAGCGGCAAAATTCTCACAGGACGCGATTCTGCACATAAGCGCATCGCGACTATGTTGGCAAAAGGTGAAAAAATTCCTGTCGATTTCAGCAATAGATTCATTTATTACGTCGGCCCAGTGGACGCAGTGCGCGATGAAGCGGTTGGCCCAGCAGGTCCAACCACAGCAACTAGGATGGACGATTACACTGAAATGATGCTGGGCGAGTTGAATCTACTCGGGTCGATAGGTAAAGCTGAACGCGGCGATGAAGCTTTAGACGTGATTAAAAAATATAAATCTGTATATTTAATGGCCGTGGGCGGTGCGGCTTATTTGGTAAGTAAAGCCATTAAAAGCGCGCGCGTGATTGCCTTTGAAGATTTAGGCATGGAAGCGATTTACGAGTTTGAAGTGGTGGATATGCCAGTAACCGTGGCGGTAAGCGCGACGGGTGAGTCTGTGCATAAAACGGGTCCTGCCGAGTGGAAAGACATTATTGCGCAGCATAAAGTGATTGAGATTAAGAGCGCGCTTTAAGTCGCATCGTTATCTGCACTATTTGCCTTAATTTCAGTCATAATTGAAGGATGAAAAAGGACGCTAAAATTTTGAAGATTATTACCGCTTTTATGGTGACAATTTGTTTGTTATTGGCCGCCACAGCCGCTGGTGCGGTCGAGTCTGCTGTTAGCAATGACAGCCTTAGCGTGCTGGATTACCTAACCGATAAAGACGGGCGATATACTGGCCCAACGGTTGAAGAGAATATCCTAAAAATAGATACCGATAAAAGCGGCTTTGCGGATGTGCTAGAAGTGCGTGCTTTTTTGGCGCTAAAACACGGTAAAGATTACGAAAAAGCCTTGTTAGACAGGTGGGAAATGCATTCGCTAAGCGGCGGCTGCCCCATCCCGTTTGCAAAAGAGTTTTTATCAGAAAGTAAGAACTAGTTTAAATTTTTAGCGTTTTACAATTGTGAAACGACTGTTGATTTAGGCTGGTTTATAATAGCAAAACTATTTTAAAGAGCCTTAAATCATGTTAAAAGCCTATCAAACCCAGGTGCAAGAACGTGCCGCCTTACAATTACCACCATTACCGTTGAACGCTGAGCAAATGGCTTCTGTGGTTGAACTGCTCAAAAATCCGCCTAAAGTCGAAGAAGCTTTGTTGGTCGATTTACTAGAAAATCAAACCCCAGCGGGCGTGGATAAAGCGGCTTATGTAAAAGCGGCGTTTTTGGCTGATATTGCTAAAGGCACAGCGAAATCACCTTTAATTTCACCCGATAAAGCCGTGCAATTGCTCGGCACGATGTTGGGCGGCTATAACGTACAAGCTTTGGTGAAACTATTAGAAACTAATATGGCGCCACATGCAGTTGCAGCTTTAAGCAGCACTATCTTGATGTTTGATGCATTTCATGACGTCGATGTACTGATGAAAGCTGGCAACTCACATGCTAAAACACTCATGCAAAGCTGGGCGAATGCGGAATGGTTTACCAATAAACCCGCTTTGCCAGCCGAGCTAAAAATGGTGGTTTTTAAGGTAGAAGGGGAAACCAATACCGATGATTTAAGCCCCGCACAAGAGGCTTGGAGCCGCCCGGATATTCCCTTACACGCGAAAGCCATGCTGGTGAATAAAATGCCAGATGGCTTAAATTTAATTGAAAAACTCAAAGCAAAAGGCTTGCCCTTGGCTTATGTGGGCGATATCGTTGGCACGGGCTCATCGCGTAAATCGGCTATTAATTCGGTGCAATGGTTTATGGGCAATGATATTGCTAACATCCCCAATAAACGCACGGGTGGCGTGATTTTGGGCGGAAAAATAGCGCCGATTTTCTTTAATACGGCGGAAGATTCTGGCGCATTGCCGATTCAATGCGACGTAAGCAAAATGCACATGGGCGATGAAATTACGATTCAGCCGTATGCAGGCAAAGTGCTAAATTCGGCAGGTGAAATTATCTCAACTTTCACGCTTTCGCCAGTTACCATGCCCGACGAAGTGCGCGCGGGTGGCCGAATTCCGCTGATTATTGGTCGCGGCTTAACCGCCAATGCACGCAAGACTTTGGGCTTAAAAGAAACCGATATTTTCATAAAAGCAACGCCAGAAATCGCATCTCAAAAAGGCTTTACGCTGGCGCAAAAAATGGTCGGCAGGGCATGTGGTTTGGCTGAGGGTATAGGTGTTCGCCCGGGTACTTATTGCGAGCCAAAAGCGACGACGGTGGGAAGCCAAGACACCACAGGCGGCATGACGCGCGATGAGCTGAAAGAGCTGGCTTGTTTAGGTTTTAGCTCAGACTTAGTCATGCAAAGTTTTT
>JANLWF010000250.1:0-1659 GCA_031364385.1 Methylotenera sp. | reverse complement strand
CAGCATACTTAGCATGGTCATTATTGGCCTTATTGCATTATTGGCTTGGGTGGTTGATTTTGTTGCTTCAATAATGACAGCCAAAAAAGTAGGTGCCAGTAAATACGCGCTGTGGGGCGCAGGCATTGGTGCGCTGCTGGGTATTCTCGGCGGCATTCCAGGCTTGATCATTGGCCCAGCCATTGGCGCGATTATTGGCGAGCTCATCACACATAAAGATGCTACCAGGGCTACCACTGTTGGTATTGCAGCAGGTTTAGGCTTCGTGCTCGCGCTGGCAGTCAAAATTGTGCTGGCGCTGACAATGTTAGCAGTGTTTGCTTACGCGTATTACAAGTAATTTATCAAAAAATAGCACCCTAACAAATGTGCTGTAACCGCAAGCCAGTATTTGGGTTCCCCAATTGGCTAAGCCACGAAAGTGGCAAGCAAAATGTGAAGGGTTGTCCCTGCAGAATATAGCATAAAGCTGGTTATTCATGCGTGAAAGCCAATACCCATGAGCCTTGTAGGCCTGCACTGGAATGATTTAGGCCATTGACATCAATTTAAAAGTGTTCTCAAGTACTTACCCGTATAACTATTTTCACTCTCTGCCACTTGCTCTGGCGTGCCTTCGGCTATGACCAAACCACCGCCATCGCCGCCTTCTGGGCCCATATCAATCAGCCAATCCGCGGTTTTAATTACGTCTAAGTTGTGCTCAATAATCACGATGGTGTTGCCAGCATCGCGCAGGCGATGAATCACGTCTAGCAATAATTGAATATCGGCAAAATGTAGGCCAGTGGTGGGTTCATCTAAAATATATAGCGTGCGGCCTGTATCGCGCTTGCTTAATTCTAGTGATAATTTTACCCGCTGCGCTTCGCCGCCGCTCAAAGTTGTCGCGCTTTGGCCGAGTGTAATGTAGCCCAAACCCACGTCTAGCAAGGTTTTGAGTTTGCGCGATATGACAGGTTGTGCACTGAAAAATGTATGCGCTTGTTCTACTGTCATTTCTAACACTTCGCGGATATTTTTGCCTTTAAAATTAATTTCAAGCGTCTCGCGGTTATAGCGCTGGCCTTTGCACACATCGCACGGCACGTAAACGTCAGGCAAAAAGTGCATTTCTACGCGAATCACGCCGTCGCCCTGGCAGGCTTCGCAGCGGCCGCCTTTTACGTTGAACGAGTACCTGCCTGGTCCGTAGCCACGCGCGCGGCTCTCTGGCACGCTTGCAAATAAATCGCGGATTGGCGTGAATAATCCTGTATAAGTTGCAGGGTTGCTTCTAGGTGTACGGCCAATCGGGCTTTGGTCAACATCTACCACTTTGTCAAAAAATTCTAAACCACTCACCTCGCCAAACGGCGCGGGTTCTGTGCTGCTGCCGTATAAATGCTGTGCAACAACGCGATAAAGCGTGTCGTTAATTAGCGTGGATTTGCCACTGCCAGAAACGCCAGTGATGCAAGTGAGCAGCCCGACAGGTATTTCTACCGAAACATCGCGCAAGTTATTACCAGTCGCGTGGGTAAGTTTTAGCCAACGCGCGGGATCCGCTTTGGTGCGCGCGTGTTTATACTCAATTTGCTTTTTGCCGCTTAAATATTGGCCCGTGAGCGAATTTGCATTGGCTTGGATTTCCGCAGGCGTGCCTTCGGCCACAATTTC